>JAPOYX010000237.1 GCA_026706345.1 Gemmatimonadota bacterium
TAAAAGGTCCATGTGAGAAAGACTCCATACCTAACAGTGGGTCATCCAAGTTTATAAGCCTCTCCCTTACCATAAGAAATATCCCATGGCTTCTGCCTAAACCGCTGGATTTTGAAATATCAACTAGTGAATCCTCATAAAGCTCGAAATACCCGTGAACCCCTTTCAAATTTGGGAAATCAACATAACATCTGCCATCTACTTCACGGCTAGTAGCTTCGTCCAAGTGATCTTCTGCAGTCTCATCATCTTGTCCAATGATCCATTTCTTCTTAATTGGTCGATCAATCTTGGACGATTCTAATTCAGAGCCGTTGTAATAAAGTTGAAATCCTGGATTGAGAGGTAGGGCTGTTCGAAGCACCCATTTTAGCCTACCCTCCTTTATTTCCATTGCTTTGGGTTTTAGTTCGGTCATTATGGAAAACGTCCAGGTGTCAGGGGCTTGATCCCCCCACAAATCAAACCTCATCATATCAATTTGATTTCGCTCGAGAAATGGAGCGATTACCGTATAAGCTTCATCTTCTGTTAATTCGCGTTCATCAAGCGAGAATGGATTATCATCCTCCGGGATCTTTGAATAATCCATTGTGACGGCAAGGTATCGGCTAGAGTGTTTGCAAACATAAGTTAGTTTGTTTGCTAGTACATAGGTCGAGAGTTTACCAATACCGAACCTGCCAATCTGCAATCGCCTTTTGTCCCTTTCCAAATCGCTTCGTTTGAAAGACTCACCAATACGCCACAGATCTTTAAGCCCGGCCTGATCCATACTTTCTCCATCATCACATACCCAGATATGAGAATCCTGTGTTGTTAAGTCGGACGGCACATGGACGCACACCATTTGGGCAAAGGCATCATATGAATTACAGATCAGTTCCTCGAAAGCTTTGTTGGGACTGGAGTATAAGCCGGCTGAGAAAAGCTCAATAATCTTGTAACTTATCCTGACATCGATTGTGTCAATAACTGTCCCAGTAGATTCTAATGTCATTTATCGTCTCCCGATTACTATAAACTCTTCTGAATAAACCTTTCTGCCAGAGCTATCGCATGTGAAACGACCTCTTTCATCACGGTATGGCGTTAAGGTTTTCTTACTGATTTTACGTTTGGTGATACGAAGATCCTCAAAGCCAGAATCAATGAGTGATTCAACCAAATGGTGGGTATTATCTATCCGAATTCCTTTGTACTCGGTATTCCCAATCACAAATAGTGCCATGCAACCTTCTTTAAGCATTGATTTGCACTTATTCACAACTTTCTGCATATCAAGGTAGTATTTCGCTACTGAACGGGCTTTCGAGCCGTCTTTCGCAAGTAGGCGAAGTACAGTCTCTTTTCCTGAATTGTTCAGTTTCTCTAACCCACCTTCATAGTCGTATTTGTGATAAAGGCTGCCTATCGATCCTTTACGTAGTTCCCTGTAGTCTTTCGTGAATTTCAACCAAAGTGACGACAATTGGTGAAGATCCGCATACTCATACGATGTGACGTATGGTGGGCTGGTTATGATCATGTCAACATTGGGACAGGTTTTTCCAGATGACAGGAAGTCTCCTGTAACGATTTCGGTCGTTAAAACACCACTGAAGTCAATTTCGTTGTTAGCAGTTTTCATAAAGTCGTACTGATTCAAGAACGCACTCCATACTTCAGTTGGACGCTTGTGCGGGTCGATTTGTGGTTTGATCGATTTTGTCAGCCACCGAGAAGTTGTTTTAAGAATGTTTGAAAATGCACACAGAAAGAAAAGTCGGTATGGGCTTTGTTTAGGTGTACATGTTTCTATCGCGTCTCTAAGACGGACTAGGTCGCAATACTGTCTCTCTGTGTACCAGTATTTAAGACGCTCTGGTGCATTTACATATCGTGGAGGTGGTTTTCTACCTGATTGAAACAATGACTCTATTTCAGTATAGTATTTGCTTAAACGCGCATCTTGATACTTGTGACTTTTTACTTTTGCGATAAGTGTAGCGACTGGATTGAGATCACATCCCCAAAATCCTATGTAATTTCGCTTAGCTTCAAGTGCGACAGTGCCACAACCACAGAACACATCAGCTATTCGGTTTACGGTCAATCCTTGTTGAGCAGCATATGAAAGGGCCTTTGTAGTTATAAACGCTGGGAACTTAGCGGGATAGCCATGAATCCTGTGCATTTTCAACTCTCTTTCCTCACCCGTGTTCCAAAATGAATCTACAGGTATTTCCGAAGAGTTGAATGTAACAAAATCCTCGACGAGTTTCATGTCATTACCTCAAACAATAAGGACTGAATGTACAGTTACAAATACAGGACATTTAACGTGCTTTAGGTTTCATGGTGGGAATACGTCGAACGATGTTCATGTGCCATTTTTGTTAGTTCGCTGACCCCTGATACACTCACCATCACCCTTAAGCCACATGAGATAACTGTGTTGTTTGTTAATGTAAATCTCGCGCTTGATTTGTAGACTGATACAAAAAGGGCGGGAAACTCCTTCTCCCGCCCTTCGCGTCTTCACTTCAGAAACGCTTCCCAGTTCCGCCTCTACCCGAGCCTACCCGCCGTTTTCCGCCAGGGCCTGCTGGACCCGGGGCGGGGACATGGGCAGGTCCCGCAGCCTCACGCCCGTGGCGTCGTAGATGGCGTTGGCAAGGGCGGCCGGCGGCGGTACGATCGGCACTTCGCCGACGCCCCGAACGCCGTAGGGATGGGATTCGTTGGGCACTTCCACGATAATGGTCTCGATCATGGGCAGGTCGAGGGTCGTGGGCATGCGGTAATCCAGGAAACTCGCATTGGTCATGGAACCGGCGTCGTTGTAAATGTACTCCTCGTTGAGTCCCCAGCCGATCCCCTGGACCACGCCGCCCTGCATCTGGCCTTCCACGTAGCTCGGGTGAATGGCCGTGCCGGCGTCCTGGACCGCGGTGTACCGGAGTATATCCACCTTGCCGGTTTCCCTGTCGACCTCTACGTCGACGACGTGGGTGGCGAAGGCGCCGCCCCCGCTGCCGTCGGGATTCGTGCTCACCTGAGCGACCACGGGACCGCCGGCATCGCCGGCCTGGCTGGCCAGTTCCTTGAAGGTGCCCCGTTTCTCCGCGTCATCCCGGTAGGAGAACACCCCGTCGGCGAAGTCGATGGCGTCGGCGGGCACGTCCCAGAGCTTGGACGCCCGTTCCTTCATCTCCCGGATGAGGGCCTGGCCCGTGGCGTGGGCGGCATAACCCGTTCCGAAAGTCGTTCGGCTGCCGCCGGTCACGTCGGTATAGCCGATCGAGTCCGTGTCCACCACGTAGGGCTTGATGTCTGTGGCCTCGAGGCCAATCGTCTCGGCCAGCTGCATGGCGATGGAAGCCCGCGACCCGCCGATATCCGTGGACCCTTCGAGCATGTTGATGGTGCCGTCGGGATTGATGCTGACGGATATGGCCGACCGGCCGCCGTTGAAGTTGAACCAGTAACCGGAAGCAACGCCCCGGCCGCGGACCTTGCCGTTCGCCGATTTTTCGAGGGACGACCGGTAGTGTTCGCTGTCGAGCGCGGCTTCCGTGGTCTCGATACAGCCGATGACCGGATGCACGGGACCGTCGGCCCGGCGGGTGCCTTCCTTCGCTCCGTTCTTGATCCGGAACTCGAGTGGATCAACGCCGAGCTTCTCGCAGATTTCGTCCACGACGGTTTCGGTGGCGTAGGCCGCGTTGGTGGCGCCCGGCGCCCGGTAGGCGTTCGTCTTGGGCTTGTTCACGCACACGTCGTACCCGTCGATCTGGACGTTGGGTATGTCGTAGGGCGTGAAGATGCAGCCCGCGCCCGCGCCGACCGGCGAGCCGGGGTAGGCACCGGCCTCGTACGCCATGTAGGCCGTGGCGGCCGTGAGCCGGCCGTCGCTGGTGGCGCCCATCTTGACCTTGAGGTAGGAACCCGGCGTGGGGCCCGTTCCCTCGAAGACCTCGTCGCGCGTCATCGTCATCTTCACGGGATGCCCGGTCTTCTTCGACAACAGTGCGGCGACCGGGTCCAGGTAGACGGAAATCTTGCCGCCGAATCCGCCGCCGATCTCCAGGGGCACGATCTTGACCTTCGAGATAGGCATCTGGAGGATTTCGGCCATCTGGTCCCGCACCGAGAAGGCGCCCTGCGTGCTCGTCCAGATGGTGAGCTGGCCTTCTTCGTTCCAGAGGGCCGTGGCGTTATGGGTCTCGATGTAGCCCTGGTGGACGGTCTGGGTCGTGAACTCCCGCTCGATCACCACGTCGGCTTCCGCGAAACCGCCGTCCGGTTCGCCCATCTTGTGCTGGAAGTGGTTGGCGATATTGCTGACCTTGTCCGTCTCCTCGCCCATGGACGTGGTTTTCATGTCCTCGTGCAGGATCGGGGCGCCGTCCTCCATGGCCTCCAGCACGCCCGTCACGTGGGGCAGCACTTCGTATTCCACGTCGATCAGCTCCACCGCTTCCTGGGCCACGTGAAGATTTACCGCGGCCACGCCGGCAACGGCATGGCCCTTATAAAGCACCTTGCCATAGGCCAGCACGTTGTTGCTGGCGTCGCGCAGGTTGACGATCGCCTCGCCCAGGTCGGCGAGCTTGTCCGCGATCTGCGGCAGGTCCTGGGCGGTGACGACCGCACGCACGCCCGGATGGGCCTCCGCTCTGCTCGTATCGATACTCTTGATGCGCGCGTGGGGATGGGGACTGCGCTTGATCGCGCCGTAGAGCAGTCCCGTAAGCTGGATATCGGCGCCGTAGATCGCCCGGCCGGTGACCTTGTCCACCCCGTCGTGGCGAATCGGACGGGTTCCGATGACCTTATGTCCGTTTTGTGACACGTCTCTTACCTCCGTTAAGTCATTTCCTTCTGATCATTTCAGATCGTGATCATTTCAAGTCGCGCAAGATCGTTTCTTGTCGCGTTCCGGCATCCTGTTCAAGAACCGCCCGGTCAGGCACCGTTCCTGGCGTCAAGGACCGCGCGGACGATCTTGTCGTATCCCGTGCAGCGGCACAGGTTGCCGGCCAGCCAGTAGCGCACCTCGTCTTCCGTGGGGTTCGGGTTCTCGTCCAGCAGCGCCTTGGCGGAAACGATGAATCCGGGCGTGCAGATTCCGCACTGCAGGGCCGCGTGTTCAAGGAACTTCTGCTGCAGCGGATGCAGGTTGGCGGCGGCCCCGATGCCTTCGATGGTCGTGATCTCGCATCCGTCGGCTTCGACGCCCAGCACGCAGCAGGAGTTGACTAGCCTGCCGTCCATGATCACGTTGCACGCCCCGCAGTTGCCGTTGTTGCACCCTTCCTTGGCGCCGGTGAGATCCAGGTCGTCGCGGAGCACTTCGAGCAGGCTGTTGCGCGGTTCACAGAGGAAATCGACTGCTTCTCCGTTTATGGTGGTCTGTACATGTACTTTTTTCGACATCGACGGCTACTCCTTGGCTCGTTGAACTGCGCCTTCCACAACCCGGCGCGTCAATACGCTGGTCAGATGCTTACGATACTCGGCGGTGCCCCGCATGTCGCTGATGGGCCGGGCCGCGTCGCGGGCGATGTCGGCCGCCCGCCGGATCGCTTCGTCGGACACGGGCTGTCCGGCCAAGGCCTCGCCGGCCTCCCGCACGAAGAGCGGCGTAGGGGCCACGGCGCCGACGGCGATGCGCGCCGACACGAATGAGGACTGGTCCCCGCTGAGCACGACGGACGCACCGACGCCGACCACGGCGATGTCCATCTCGTTGCGGGGGATGAACCGCCGGTAGAAGGCACCTGAGTTCGGTACCGGCGCGGGGAAATGGAGCGACACCAGGAACTCGCCGTCCTCAAGCACGGTGCGGCCGGGCGCCGTGCAGAAGTCTTCCACGGCCACTTTCCGCGTTCCGTTGGGACCGGCGATCTCCGCCTCGCCGCCCAGGACGATCATGGGGGGGATCGTATCGCCTGCCGGGGATGCGTTGCATAGGTTCCCGCCCAGGCTGGCCCTGCCCTGGATCCCCGTGCCGCCCACCAGTCTGGCCGCGTCCATGAGTCCCGGGTAGGCCGCGTCGATTTCCGCGTCTCCGTAGATCCGGTAGCAGGGCACGGCCGCCCCGATCGTGAGGCCCGTCGCGGCGTCGTAGGACAATGCGTTCAGTTCCGCGATCTTCTTGACGTCCACCACGAGGTCGGTACGCCTGCGGTTCTCCCGGAGCTGCACGATCAGGTCCGTGCCGCCCGCGAGCACACAGGCGTTTTTCCCGTGATCGCTGAGCATCACCACCGCATCGGCCACACTTTCAGGCGTGGCGTAGTCGAATGCGTGCAAGACACACTCCTTTGCTGTTAACCTTGAAATGTTGACTGCGAAATAGAAATAGCCGTAAAACCGGACACCCGGATAAACGCGGGCTCAGCCGGCGAAAATCCAAAACACGATCTACATACATTAGGTCGTGCAAAATAACGTGTCAAGCGGGAAAGAAACACGGTTCCCAAAATATCGCGGCGGGTGCGAATCTATGCCATTTCGCCCGGATTGAGCCTACCCTGAATCTAGGACAATTCGCCCAGTTTGAGGCGTCCCTCGAGATCGTCCACGAACTGCCGCGCCACCCTGCCGGAACGCCCGCTGGCGCGCTGAAGCCACCGGAGGGATTCCCGTCTCAGCAATTCCGCGTCCATGTCGAGGCCGCGCTGATCGACGAGATGGCGGACGATCCGGAAATAGGTGTCCTGGGTAATCCGGTAGAAACCGATGGACAGGCCGAAACGGTCGCTCAGCGACACCTTCTCCTCCACGGTTTCCTGGGGATGGATTTCATCGTCGTCCGGGCTGAACCGCAACGTGTTGTCGGCAAGCTTTTCAGGCATCAGGTGCCTGCGGTTCGACGTGGCGTAGACGAGCACGTTGTCGGGCCGGGCGGAAAGGCTGCCTTCGAGGAGCGCCTTGAGCTCGAGATAGACGGATTCGTCTTCCATAAAAGACAGATCGTCGCAGAACAGGACGAAACGCTCGGGGCGGTCCCACAGGAGTTCGACGATTTCAGGCAGATCCGTCAGATCCTGCCTGCGGACCTCGATCATGCGCAGGCCCTCGCCGGCGAACCGGGCCAGCAGGCCTTTGACCACCGAAGACTTGCCGGTTCCGCGCTCGCCCCAGATCAGCGCGTTGTTCGCGGGCATCCCCCGGACGAACTGACGGGTATTCCGGTCCAGGACCCCGATTTCGCGTTCCAGGCCGAAGAGATCGCCCAGGTCCGCCAGGTCGGGATGTACGATCGGTTCCAGATAACCCCTACCGCCTTTTTTACGCCATCGGAACGCGATGGACTCGGAGTATACGTCGCCGGACGCATGCTCTCGCTGTCCCGTATAGGCGGAAAGAAACGCTTCGAAGCGGTCCATCAGCCTTTCGAGGCGGGGCAGCAGATCGGACAGGGTTCTTACGGTATGATTGGGCATGATGACGTTTTCGTTATGGTGTTATGCGTGCGGGTTCCAAACTTAGGAATCCAGGGTATAGGGCGCCAGTCCCAACTAGGGATCCAAGGTATAGGGCGCCAGTCCCAGCGGCAGGGGAGCCGGTCTGGTACAGGAACTTGCCAGCGTGACGTGCTCGCCCGACTCCGACGATTCCTCGATGGACAGCATCACGTCCAGCACGTGGCAGGTGAGTTCGCCGCTAGCCCGGTGCGGACGGCCCGAGCGCAAAGCGCTGACCATATCCGCCACGCCCACCCCGCGGCTTTGCTCCTCGTATCCGTGGCTCAGGGGCATCTCGGTCCAGGATTCCGCGCCGGCGCGGCGCAGCTTTACGGGTCCGCCGAATGAATTGGGATCGGGCACGCTCAGGGACCCCTCCGAGCCGTATATCTCGATGCGGGGCAATTCGTGATGCCATACGTCGAAACTGGTCACGATCGTCCCGATGGGGCCGGTCTCGAACTCGAGCAGACCGGCCAGGTGCGTCGGCACCTCGACCTCGATTTTCTCACCGTACAGGGGCTCGCTCGTTATGGTGCGTTCAGGATGGGTGATTCGCGTAGCGCCGGTGAGCCGGGCGACCGGCCCGAGCAGATTGACCAGCGCCGTGACGTAGTACGGACCCATATCCAGCATGGGCCCTGCGCCGGGCCGGTAGAAGAAGCCGGGATCGGGATGCCACCGCTCGTGTCCCGGGCTCAACATGAAGGCCGTCGCCGCCACGGGCTCGCCGATCCAGCCGTCGTCGATGAGCTTCCGGCAGGTCTGGATACCCGCCCCCATGAAGGTGTCCGGCGCCCCGCCCACCAGTTTTCCCTTTTCCCCGGCCAGGTCGAGCAACGCGCGGCCATCCTCCTTCCGGATCGCCATGGGCTTTTCCGAGTACACCGATTTGCCGTGTTCCAGGGCGGCCCGGGCGATCTCCGCGTGGGCGCCGGGTATCGTGAGGTTGATGACGATCTCTATCGCGGGATCGTCCAGCAGGGCTTCCACCGTCCGCGCTTCCACGCCTTCGTATTCGGCGGCCTTGGCCTGTGCACGCTCCGGGATCATGTCGGCGCAGGCGGCCACGTCGAATGCCGCGAACTTCCGGCCCGCCTCGAAGTATACTCCGCTGATGTTGCCGCATCCTATGATGCCTGCCTTGAGCGCCGACATGGGGCTGTTGCCTCTCCCGTCCTGGTGCCTTGCGAGGGTCGGATTTCGGAAACCGGTCACTGAATACGAACCGCGTCTTTTTGTCTGAAACGAGAGCCGGCCGCCGCGAAACCGGTACCGCGCGGCAGTGCGAATCCCACCGGTCAAAATCCCATCACTTCTAATCTGCCGGGCGCCAAACGTCAAGCGAAATATACCCTTTGGCAGACCCGTAATCGCTTGACGTCCATAAGGGGCTTGCCTATAATCTCAAGCGTTCCCGGCCCTGCGTACCCGGTCGCTCGGAATCGGTCCGGATCGCCGCCGGAACGCATCGTGCATTGCGCGACGCCGCGGTCAACCGCCGGAGAAAGCCTTGATCAAGCAGATCCTAACTTACGGTGTGCTCTTCAGCGCGTTGATGGCGGGATGCAGCGAGGATATTGTCGGGCCAGGCCATATCGCCCGGCCTCTCGTCGGGAACTACGATCTCGAAAGCCGTACGATCCATACCACGACACAGACGGATACCGGCAGCGTGGAGGAACGGCTCATGCTGGTTCCCCCACAGGTGGGTGGACTCCTCCGCCTCAGCGCCGACGGCCGGTACGGACAGGTGGATACGACTGTCATATCGGATTCCACGACCGTCCGTGTCCAAAACGGACGCTGGAACGTTCTGGACAACGTGTTTTTCTTCGTAACCGACAACGACCGGCAATTCGAGGATCGTTTCACTTTCGACGGTTCGAGGCTGGTTCGCACCTCCGAGAACTTCCGCCACTCCTCCGGGCGGTTGATCAGTTTCACGGACGTCTGGTTCAAGCGGCAAGCCGGCACGTCCTCCGCGGATGAGTAACCCCACCCCAAGAGCCAGGGCATGACCCTCGTCAAGGACGACCTGCCAGCCTCCGCCTTTTCCGGCCATCCCCAGGTCTACGAGGAAGGGTTCAACGTAAAGACGGTCATCGGCATCGTCTTCCTCGGGCTGTTCATGATCCCGGGTTCGATCTACCTGAACCTGATCGCCGGCCAGAGCCTGGGCCCCGCGGCGGAATGGACCACGATCATCCTGTTCATCGAAGTCGCGCGCCGGTCCTTTACCACGCTCAGCCGCCAGGAAATCTACATGCTGTACTACGTGGCGGCCAGCCTCACCGCCGGCGTGGGACTGGCGCTTTCCGGCGGCCCCTTCGCCCAGCTGATCTGGTACCAGTACTTCGTCCAGTCTCCCGGCGCCAGGGCATTCGGCATCGACGACCAGATCCCCTCCTGGATCTCTCCCGGCGCGGATTCCGAAGCCATCGTACTGCGCACGCTGCTGCACGGGGAGTGGCTGGTGCCGATCCTGCTCATCGCCGTGCTCCACATCTTCAACCGGGCGAGCGCCTTCACGCTGGGTTACGGACTCTTCCGCGTGACGGCCGACGTGGAACGGCTTCCGTTTCCCCTGGCCCCGATCCAGGCGGAGGGGGCCACGGCCCTGGCGGAGAGTTCCGCGGGACAGGAATCGTGGCGCTGGCGCGCCTTCAGCATCGGGGCTATGCTGGGCCTCGTTTTCGGCGCATTCTACATCGGCATACCGGCGGTCACGGGCGCACTGCTTGCAGAGCCGATCACGCTGATTCCCATTCCCTTCGCGGACCTGACGCGCAACACGGAGAACATCCTGCCGGCCGCGGCCATGGCGGTCGAGCTGGGCCTGGGCCCCGTGCTGACCGGGTTCGTGCTGCCCTTCTGGATCGTGGTCGGTTCCGCCGTCGGCGCCCTGCTGACCGTAGTCCTCAACCCGCTGCTCTACGATCTGAACATCCTGCGTACCTGGTCGCCGGGCATGGACGCCATCCAGACCACGCTCGTCAACGATATCGATTTCTGGATGAGCGTCCGCATCGGCACGGGCCTCGCCGTCGCGCTCATCGGCGGATGGAGCATTCTGTCGGGGCTCAGGAAGCGGACGGGCGGCGCAAGGCGCGGCGGACCGGACGGCGCCTCGCCTGCCGGAAACACCACGCCTCCCGGCAGAGGGGACTTTCCGTTGTCCGTGATTTTCGGCGCCTTCCTGCTCCTGACGGTGGGCTACGTCGTCCTGAGCTGGCGCCTCGTGCCCGGATTTCCCATCCTCTTCTTCGTCTTCTACGGGTTCATCTATACCCCGCTGAGTTCGTACGCGAGCGCCCGCCTGCGCGCCATCACGGGCGCCGACCTGCAATTCCCCCTCATCAAGGAGGCCACGTTCATCCTGAGCGGCTACAAGGGAGTGGACATCTGGTTCGCGCCCATACCGATTTTCAACTACGGAGGACAGGCCCAGGCCTTTCGCGAAGTCGAACTGACCGGCACCCGGTTCACGAGCGTGCTCAAGGCCGAACTGGTCATGATTCCCGTGCTGCTCGTCTGCAGCCTGCTTTTCTGGCATTTCGTATGGGGACTCGCGCCCATACCGTCGCAGGCTTATCCCTATGCGCAGAAATTCTGGCAGCAGCAGGCCACGATGCAGGCGCTGTGGTACTCCAGCACGGCAGGATCGGGATTCGAGTCAAGCTACCTGATCGAGGCGCTGAAGGTCCCGTACATGGTAGGCGGCGCGGCCTTCGGCGTGTTGGCCTACGCCGTCCTGGCGGCCTTCAACCTTCCCGTCATGCTGATCTTCGGCGTGATCGCCAGCGTGGGCACGGTGCCCCACGCCTTCATTCCCCAGTTTCTGGGCGCGTTGCTGGGAAGGTTTTACATGGAAAGGAAATTCGGCAGGCGAAAATGGATGCGGTACACGCCGGTCCTGGCCGCCGGATACGCCTGCGGCACGGGGCTGGTGGGCATGGCCACGGTAGCCGTGGCGCTGATCTCGAAGACTGTGGCGCCCCTGGTCTACTGATCGCCGTCTTTTCGGGTATACCGCTTCAATTCCTCAATGACGTCCGGCATGATGTCCAGCAATTTGCCCATGGGACTGCTGGGGGAATCCATGTGCAGCAGCTGCGCACGGTCCTGCTGGATGACCAGAAACGCAACCGGTTCGACCGATACGCCGCCCCCGGCCCCCTTCTTCTGATCTGCCTCGCCGCCGAATCCGCCGGCGCCGAATCCCAGCGACAGCCTGGAAACCGGAACCACCCAGGAATCACCGATTTGCATCGGTTTGCCCACGTGCACCTCGGTATCGGCGATCTGGCGCAGTTCCTCCAGCATGGTCTGGATCATTTCATTGACGGGCATGGCGATCTCCTGTTTCCCTGGCCGCGAACGCTCGATTCAATATAAACCGGCCGCCGGTCCATGCATATGTATTTTTGACGCCGCCCCGGGGGAATGAGTCGTGCCCGAACTTGAGGGGAGCCCGAAACGTGTGGAAGTTTTTTCTTGACGACTAACCGTATGTTGTGTACATTCTCCGGTATTCGGTCATATTCCATTAGAAAGAAAATGGTAAAACCTCTGCTTGAAGCTCCGTGAGCTCAGGGAGTTCAACCTTATGAAGGCGTTAACGGCCAAGCAGCAGAACGTATACGAGTACATACGCAAGAAAGTCGGCCGGATAGGGTATCCGCCCAGTGTCAGAGAGATCGCGCAACAGTTCGGAATCAGTACCCGCGCGGCCTACGATCACCTGCGGGCGATCGAGAAGAAAGGCCATATCCGCCGCGATCCCATGAAGCCCCGCGCAATAGAAATCATGGGTTCAAGAAATATCTCCGCGCCGGGTACCGGCGATGTCGTTCAGGTCCCTGTCCTCGGCCGCGTAGCCGCCGGGCTGCCGATTCTCGCCGAAGAGAACATCGAGGAGTACATGACTTTTCCGGTGAGCATGGTGAAGCAGGGCGGGAATATCTTCGCCCTCGAGGTACACGGGGACAGCATGGTCGAAGACGGCATCATGGACGGTGATTACGTCCTGGTCCGCGAGCAGCCCGGGGCCGAGCCGGGCGAGACGGTGGTCGCGATGCTCGACGACGAAGCTACGGTCAAGAAGTTCTATCGCCGCAACAACCGGTTCGAGCTCGTGCCCGCCCATCCGACCATGAAACCGATCATCGCCGACGAGGTATCCATCGTGGGCAAGGTGGTCGGGGTTTTCCGCAGAATGGGTTGAACCGGGGCATTTCGGTCGAATCCGTCTACGATACGGTGATCAGGGAATGCCCCAGTTCCCCGGATTCAGCAGGTAGGTATCGTCGAGCGCCATATCCTCCAGCTTGACGAGGATTTCCTCGCTTAACCCTTCGCCATCCGACGTGGAGACCGCTTCCTCCAGGTAGGCTATTCGGTCCGCGCCCACGATGATCGTGGAGATATCCGGTATCGACAACACGAAGCGCAGGGCCATTTCCGGCAGGCTGTAACGGGTCGCGGACTGTATATCGACCAGACGCTCGACGTGATCTATGAGGGGCTTCAGCCTTTCGGGCATGAGTCTGTTCTTATCGGTAAGCGCCCCTTTCAGCAAGGCGGAACGGACGATAATGCCGACTCCGCGCTTGCGCGCCTCGGGGATGACGCGCTTCAGGTAACGGCGGTCCAGGATGTTGCAGGCAATCTGCAGCGTGTCCCACCGGCCATCCTCGATCGCCGCCAGGGCGGCATCTTCGCTGTAGGACGAATAACCTGTAAACCGGATCTTGCCCGCCTTCCGGGCTTTTTCAAGCTCCTCCATCACTGCGCCGTCCCGGATCATCCGCTCCTCCAGCTCGAGCATGTCCCTGCCGTGCACCTGGAGCAGGTCGATGTAATCCGTCCGGAGTCTCGAAAGACTCTGGTCGATCGATTCGGATATGCTCCGTCGCGACGCCGCGTAATCGAGTCCTTCATCCAGCCGGTGCATGCACTTGGTGGCGAGCACGTATTCGGACCGGCGGTCTTCGAGCGCCCGGCCGATAATCTCCTCGCTGTTGCCGTACTGCGCCGCGGTATCAATGAAGTTCACGCCCGAATCGATGGCCCGGTTCAGCAGGTTCCTGGCGTCGGTCTCCGCCGGAACACGGGATTCGTTTTCTTCCTTCAGCCCGTACTCCATGCCCAGTTCAACCGTACCCAGGGATACCTCGGAAACGCTTAAGCCGGTCCGGGCCAGCACTCTGTACCGCACAGCTCGATCTCCCAAATGCTTTCGCTGGTTTTCATCACGAGACCATCATGCCCACGTGCTCCACAACGCAGCGCCCCAGCGCCTCCAGGTCATAGCCGCCTTCGAGCATGGATACCACGCGGCCGCCGCAGGCGTCATCCACGAAGTCCAGCAGGATCCGCGACATGGTCCGGAATCCCGTGTCGGTGACCAGGGTGCCGGAAAGCGGATCGTCCATGTGGGCGTCGAAGCCAGCCGACAGGATGAAGAGGTCCGGCCGGTAATCCTTCATGACCGGAATGATCCGGCTTTTCAGTACGTCGATGTAGACTTCGTCGCCTGAACCCGCGGAAACGGGGACGTTCAGCGTGAACCCCGCACCTTTTCCCGTTCCCTTTTCCCGTTCCGCACCGGTAAAGGGATACAGGGGCGCCTGGTGGACGCTGACATAGTACACCGACGGGTCGTCCTCGAAGATCTCCTGGGTCCCATTGCCGTGGTGGACGTCCCAGTCCAGGATGGCCACCCGTTCCACTCCGAAACGCGACTGGGCATGCCTCGCCGCGACGCCCGCGTTGTTGTAGATGCAAAAGCCCATCCCCCGATTGGATTCCGCGTGGTGGCCGGGAGGGCGGGAGGCGCAAAAGACCCTGTCCGCTTCCTTCGTCAACACGGCGTCCACGGCCCTTACGCCCGCGCCGGCGGCCAATCGGGCGACGGCCTCGGACTCCGGGCAGACGGTCGTGTCGCCCGTGGGCAGACTCCGGTATCCCCGCTCGCACCAGCCCGCGACGGCCTCGACGTACGCCGCATCGTGTACGGCCGTGATCGAGGCGTCATCGGCGGCCGGCGGGGACAGGCACCGCAGCCCATCCGGCGCCGCGGCAGCGGGATCGTCCCCATCCAGGCCGAGCCCGGAAAGGATGGATGTTATGCGTTCGGGCCTTTCGGGATGGAAGGGCCCGGTATCGTGCAGAAGGAAATCGGGATGGGTGATCAACGCGGTGGGCATGTTTTCAAAACGCGGGCGACACCGCGGCCCCGGGGAAAGGGGCCTTGGGCCGCAGCCTTTCAGTTGCGGTCCCTGTTTTTGGAGAGCTGCTCGAAATAATCGTTCACCAGGTCCCGGTATCCCGGCGGCACTTCCTCCTCCCGCGCCAGGTACAGGCGCTCCCCGCGTCGCATGTCCCTGACCTCGGCGCGCAATCCTTCGTAGTAGTCCCGCAGGCTCCGAGCCAGATTGTTATGGAGCTCGTTCCATTTCCCTCGGTCGATCTTCCAGGGCTCGTTGCCCAGGGCGAGCGCCCGGTCCAGGTCATCCTGCAGCTGCCCGGTCTCCCGGGACATCTGGGGCATCTGCCCTGAAAGATCCCGCAGGCGTTGGAGCTGTCGCTGGTAATCCCGGGAAATTTCGTCGAGGGACTGGGGATCGGGTATCCCGCGGTTCAGCCGGTACAACCGCCGCTGAAGGTTCTGCCATTCGGCCATGGCGTCTCGTGTGCTTTCCTGCGCCCTTGCCAGGTGGTCCATGTCCCGGGTGATCAGCCTGTCCCGGGCGGTACGGACCTGGTCCGCCAGTCTGCCCAGCGCGGCGGAGATTTCTTCCTCCGTACGGACCGACTGATCCAGGGTATCCCGTCTCAAGAGGCGCTTTGAACGTTCGATCCGCTCATTCAGCCCGTTTTCATCGATCATGTCGAGGGCCTCGGTCGCCGCTTCCGCCGTCTCGGGCTGCTCCCGGGAGGAATTCCTGACGAGGTAATCCAGATCCTGTCCGAGGCGTTCGAGATCCGTCCGAATCTCTTCCTTTGCTACTTCCACCCTCCGCAACCGTTCGCGTACGAACCGGTCCAGACGCTGCTCCCTCACCGCTTCATCCAGGCCGCCGCGCCGGGTTTCGATCGCATCCAGCCGGTTCCTTATCCCCTCGAACCCGCCATCCTTCTCGACCTTCAATTCGCCGACGTTCCGCGCGAGCTGTTCCTGTTGGGCAGCCAGTTGGTCCGCCAGGCGCACGGCTTCCCGCGCCAAGCGCTCGAGCGACGCGCCCTGCGCCCGCTGCAGCTGCCGGGATGCGTCGGTCAACCCCCGGGCGGCCTGGGAACCGTCCTCCGCGGCCTGCTGGAGGCGGTCGCGCCGCAGCTGCTCGATTGTTTCGCCCATGGCCTCGGAACTCTCACGCAACTCCCTTTCCGCCTGGTCCAGCATGGGGTCGGCCGAGCCCGGACGCGAGCCCCGTGTGCGTGGATCGTTCTCGGACCCCGAGAGCGTTCGGGCGATCTCTTCCGTCTCCTCCCTGAGCTCCCGCTGCGACCTGGTGAGCCGGTCCAGTTCCCTGCGGCGCCCGGCTTCCTGCCGTTCTTCCGCTTCCGCCTCCGCCAGCTGCCGCATGCGGTCGTTCAACTGCTGCTGGCGCCTGGCCAAGTCGCGGATGCGTTGATGGTTCTCGTCGATACGCCGCTCCCGCTGGCGGTCCATGGCCGGCTGATCGGGACGTTCGTACCTGTTCTTTTCGTCCTCCAGCTCGAGTTCCGAGGTGTCGGACATATCCAGCGGGGCCCTGCCCGCCATCCCGCGGCCCCGGTTCACCGTGTAATCCCGCATCTGGGCATCGAGCCTCGTCAGGTACATGAGCGCTTCTCGCTCGTGTACCAGGGCATCGTCGATCGAACCGGAGCGGAGCGCGTCGGAAGCGGCTCCCATCGGTCCGAGAGCCATTTCCAGCGTTTCGGCCATTTTCATGGCTTCCCTGGAGAATCCGACCAGGAACCGCATGAAGGCGAGCGCTTCGTCCGCCTGGCCGCGCAGATCGTCCTGTACCGCGGCAATCGCCTTGAGGTCTTCTTCCATCCGGATCCCGGGATTTCCGGCGAGGGTTCTCTTGACCCGCCACGTGGCCGAGATGATTTCCTTCTGCTTGCGGGAGAGCTGCCTCGTCTGCATCACATCGTTCCCGCCTCCTCCTCCGCCGCTTCCGCTCTCGCCCTGCCGGTAGGTTTCGTCAAACGGCTTCACTTCGATAAAGTACATGTCTGTCGCGGTCGTTCCCGCTTCTCCTCTGCGATCGCCCGCCGCCGCGTAGTAGGCGACGAAATCGCCCGGCTGGACCGACAGGTTTTCGAGGTAGACCACGTGTTCGCCTTCCCAGACCGTGCGGCCGGATCCGTCCTGCTGCGCGCCCAGGTCCACTATCTGTTCCTCTCCGCCATTCACCGCGTAATTGAGGGAGAAGGACGAAAGGCCGAAATCGTCCACGGCCTCGGCGCGGATCATGACTTCGTCAACGGGGGAAGCCCGTGTGTCTCTCTTCGGCTCCAGGATGGTCACCTGGGGCGCCCGGTCCGGCAGCGCCCGGACGTAGTATTCCACCGGATCGTCGTTTTCGGCGTCGTTCGAGTCCACCAGGTGGACGACATAGGACAGGTCCTCCCGCACCACGAAGGATCCCTCCTGGTTCCTCCCCGCCGCTTCGAGCTGCACCGACCGGCCGTTGCTGAAGCGCAACTCGGCCGATTCGACCATCTTGCTGGCGGTAACAGTCAGGGTAACCCGCGTGGCTACGGGCGCCGTGATGTCCCCGCGGTCTTCCTCTGTCTTCGCGGCCAGCCCCGTATACGCGGGGAAGTCGTACCTGACGTCTATGCGCTCGACATAGGGAGGATCGAAGGCGGTAATGCGAAACTCCCGCGACCGGGTCTCGGCCACGGCGACGTAGTAACGCGCGTCCTCGCTGATTCCGGGGATGCTTGCGGTGAAGGTACGCTCGTCATCCGTCGCATACAGCTCCAGCATCGACCAGTCTGCGTCCTGCCCGAACCGAACGAACAGGCTCGGGTCCGCAGTCAGGCCGCTGCCCAGCCGGGCGGTTACGGCCTGACTTTCACCGCGCCTGACCCGCGCGTCGCCGGGGTCCACCGCGATCTCGCCCGGCCCCCCGGGTACCACGACGGACCAGGAAACCAGGCGCAGGGCGGAACGGCCGAAATAGCCGGGGTCCAGGAAGACCATGACGAGGAGCAGGAGCGCGGCGAAGCCCGCGGCCGCATGCAGGCGAAGGTGCCGTCTGCGATCCACGATCCTTTTGAAGTCGATCTGTTCGGAGTATTCGGCGACATGCTCCAGGAGTTGGTCCAGGAGGGCCCGCTGCGGACCCCTGAGCCGGGCGTCGCCGTATTCCACGGCGCTGACGAAGGCATCGTTGAGTTCCGGATGCCGTTCTTCGATGTATCGCGCGACCTGCAGGTCCGAAGGTGTCCGGCGAAGCGGAACCGCGAGATACCTGAAGGCGAGATATCCGAGGGTGGCCAGGGCAACGGCCGGGAGCAGGACACTGAACGATCTGCCCGGATCGAAGACCTGAACCGCCGATACGCAAAGGAGGAGAAGGACTACCCCGGCGATGGCAAGCACGGACAGGCCCCGGAGGATCAGCATGAGACGCCAGCGATTGAGGACCCTGCGCAGGTAAGCGTGCATCGTGGATCTTCCGGATACCATGGGTCACCTGTGCGTCCGGTTCGCCAGGAAGGTTTCCCCGAGAACCAGGGCGATGAGCGTGAATCCCAGAAACCACCAGAGCCGTTGGCGGCGTTCCACTTCGGCGTCACGGGCATGCATGGCCAGCGATTCCGTTTCCCGTGATTCGGGGCTCTTCGTCACGGGATTGACCACGGCCGACGCGAAGGCCTCCGGATCCAGCCCGGCGAAGTCGGACTCCCTGGTATCGAGGTTGACCGCGAAGGTCTGCGGGCTTCCTTCCGTCTGAACCCGGTACAACCCGGGCCGCCGCGTTCGCGTGAACAGCTTCGTTCCCGTCCGGGACGCTTCTACCGGGACTTGCTCACCGGAGGGGAGCATTACCTGGCGGGCCTGGACAGGTAGCCGGACCGCCTCCCCGGTCAAGTGGTATGCGCGCGCCGCCCGCTCGTACATCGAACCGCGGGAAGCCAGGTAGTCGATACACTCGTAAAGAAACGGAACGAATACCTCTCGAATGGCGAAATCGTTCCACGAAAGATCGAAGGTGGACAGAAACAGGAGCGTCCGACCGTTTCCCAGGGGCTTTTCCGCCAAAGCCGCGCCGCCGTCATCGAACCGGCCCGGGACCGAGGCCGACGAATCGGGCTCGAGTCGGGCCGTCCCGTAGAACCGCACCGTGCCGAAATCCCCGTGGCGGGGACCGGAAAAGGGTTGAAAAACCGGGTGCTGGTAGTTCACGTCGGTCAGCAGCCGGTACCGGTCCCTCGGTGTGTCCGGGAATGAAACCGACTCGATGCGTCCGGGCAGCAGTTCGCCGAAGGACGAATTAAATATATCGGAAGAAACGGCTGGATTCAAGCCGATAATGAGGCTGCCGCCCGATCGCACGTAGCCGGTCAGCCTGTTCTTCGCGGACCGCGGCAAGGCGGACAGATTGGCTGAAACGACCACATCGTACCCCGCGGGATCGACCGCGGACAACGCGCTTGCCGATCGCACTTCCACGGTGACGGGCGGGTCCTGGCGCAGCGACAGCGCCTCGGACAGGTAGTAGGCGGCATCGGATGGGCGGTCCGGCCGGATGCGTTCCTCCACGCACAGCACGCGCACGGGAGAAGGCGCGTTCACGGTGAAGTAGAATCGATTGTCCACCGGAAGCCCGTCTTCCCCGAAAGTCACGACACCCGTGTTCATGTCTGCTTCAAAGGATTGCCTGAAGATCTCCACGTGACCGGTCCGCGGGGGAATATCGACGCGACGCGTCGCGGTCGCGCTGCCGTTGACCTGGAGCGTGAGATCGTCCTGAAAGGGTGTCTGGCCATAGTTGCGAATCCGTACGGCCACGTCGCGGTTCCGATCGTCCCCGGAAAGCGCGGCGGGTATTTCCACGCCGGTAACGGCGACGTTGTCATCCTGTTCGTCCCGGACATCGATCATCCTGAGCTGGATGCCCGGACTGAGTTTCCAGCCGGCCGACCGGGGATTCCAGCCGGACTGCTGAAAATCGGAAATGAGGTAGAGGGTGCGCCGGTCGAAGTCGGCCCCGTTCAGCTGATCGTCGGCCGCGCGGAGCGCTTCCAGGTAATTCGTTCCGTCGAAGGTCGCGTCGATCCGGGTCTCGAGCATACCGGGCAGAACGGAGAGGTCGGGGCCGAGTTCCCGCACCACCGCGGCCTGGGCGGCGAAGGTCAGCAGGGCGACCTGGTCGCCAGTCTGAAGCCCGTCCAGGACTTCGGCGGCCCGGCGCCTGGCCAGGGCGAGGCGGTTCCCATACCCCATGCTGTAGGAGGTGTCGACCAATATCGCCACGGCTTCCGGCTGCGTGCCCGTGAAGATACTTTCTCCTTCGTCGCGGACGAAGGGCCGTGCGAAAATCACGGCCAGAAGCGCGCAGGCCGCCATGCGCAGCAGCAGGAGCAGGAGGCGCCGGAGTCTCTGCTGACGGACGACGGCCCGCTGGGAGGAGGCGAGAAACCGGACCATGCTGAAAACGTGGATCCCGGCCCGCTGTCTTCTGACCAGGTGCAGGATCAGCGGGATCGCCGCGCCCAGGGCGCCGAAGAGAAACGTGACGTTCAGGAAGGCCAGGTCCATGATTTAACCCATTGTGCCGGCGGGCCTTATCGTTTCACCATGCGCCTGCTCAGATAGGAGAACAGCGCGAAATCCAGCGGCCTTTCGGTTTCCATGCGCTCATAGTCGACCTGGATCTTCGCGCATCCCGTCCTGATCGATTCCATGAAGTCCCCGACGGCTTCCAGGTATTCGTCGCGAATAGCCGAAGGCGTAACCGTGATCCGCTCACCGGTCTCGGGATCGTCGAACCTGGCCGTCTCGGTAAAGGGAAAGGTGAGTTCCTCCCGGTCGACAATGTGAAACACCAGCACTTCGTGCCCCTTGAAGCGGAAGTGCATCAGGGCGTTCATTATCTGTTCGACGTCGTCGATCAGGTCGGAGATCAGGATGACCAGCCCCCGCCTGGGGGCCGATTCGGCGAGATCATGCAGCGGTTTGCCGATATCGGTTCCTTCGGCGGCGCTCAGATCTTCAAGCATGGAGTGTATGGCGTGCAGATGGGTATTCTTCGAACTGGGCGGGAGATAGTCGTGGACGACCCGGTCGAAGGTGACGAGTCCCACCCCGTCTCCCTGACGCATGATCAGGTATGCCAGGGAAGCCGCCAGATACGAGCCGTATTCGAGCTTGTCCAATCCGCTGGTCGGCCTGGTCGGACCGGCCGGCGTGGACGGCCTGTCGCGCCCGGAACGCCTGCCGCGCCCGGAACGCCTGGACCGCCCAGTAGGCCGGGCGCCGTATCCCATGGACGCGCTGCGGTCGAGCAGCAACACGCATTGCAGGTTGGTTTCGTCCTCGTATTCCTTGACGTAGTACCGGTCCGAGCGGCCCACGGCCTTCCAGTCCACGTGCCGGATGTCGTCGCCCGGCGTATACTGCCGGTACTCCACGAATTCCACGCCGAAGCCTCTGTACGGACTCTTGTGGAGACCGGAAACGAATCCCTCGACCACGATGCGCGCGCGCATTTCCATGGAGGAGAGACTGGAAAGGGTCTTCGGATCCAGGAACCGCGGGATTTCTGCCATGCTGGCGCCTTTGTGCCGGTGTGCGGATTACATGCCCGACTGCGGCGCCGGAACGGCCTCGAGCAGCCGGTCGACGATGTCTTCGGACGTGACCTTCTCCGCCTCGGCGTAGAAATTGGTCAGGATGCGGTGGCGCAGGACCGGATGGGCGAGGACGCGAATGTCGTCGCAGGAAACGTGTCCGCGGCCGTTGAGCAGCGCCCTGGCCTTGGCGCCCAGGATAAGGTACTGGGAGGCGCGCAGTCCCGCCCCCCAGGAAACCCAGTTCTTGACGAACTCCGGCGCTTCCGCGCTGGAGGGCCTGCTCATGGATGCCAGGCGCACGGCGTAGCGGGCAACCTGTTCGGAGACGAGGACTTCCCGGACAAGCCGCTGGTATTCCCGGACGACTTCGCCCGACAGGACCGTATCGACCGAGACCGTTTCCGCGGAGGTGGTCGTCCGGGCCACCGCCACTTCGTCGTCTTCCTCGAGATAATCAATGTGGATGTTGAACATGAACCGGTCGAGCTGGGCTTCGGGCAGGGGGTAGGTCCCCTCCAGTTCAATGGGATTCTGGGTCGCGAGGACGAAGAAGGGTTCATCCAGCTGAAAGGTCGTGCGCCCGGCGGTCACCCGGTGTTCCTGCATGGCCTCGAGCAGGGCGGCCTGTGTCTTGGGCGGCGTCCGGTTGATTTCGTCGGCAAGCACGATGTTGCCGAAGATCGGGCCCTTGATGAAGGTCAGCGAGCGTTGCCCCGTGGCCTTGTCCTCTTCCAGGATTTCCGTTCCGGTGATGTCGGCCGGCATGAGGTCCGGCGTGAACTGGATGCGACGGAATTCCAGGTCCAGCACCTGGGCGAAGGTCTTGATGAGCAGGGTCTTGGCGAGTCCGGGCACCCCCGTGACGAGACAGT
Source organism: Gemmatimonadota bacterium (assembly GCA_026706345.1). Lineage (NCBI taxonomy): Bacteria > Pseudomonadati > Gemmatimonadota > Gemmatimonadota bacterium. The sequence continues at coordinate 22,136 of JAPOYX010000237.1, forward strand.
GGCCTCCCGCGAACAGGGCGATCAGCACCTGTTCGAGGACCTCTTCCTGGCCGGTGATTACCTTGCGAACCTCCGCCAGGATCTTCTCTCGCCCCTCCTGGAATGCTTCGATGCGAACCTGCTGGGGTCCGTCTTCCGTACCGCGCTGCGCGGCGTCGGTCGTCGTCATCGGCCGGGTCCTTTCCGTGTGCCGCCGGGCTCAACTTTCCTCGCCGTGAGATTTGAAGTACGCGATGGTCTTCCTCATGCCCTCTTCGAGGGAGACCCTGGCTTCCCAGTCCAGTATTTCGCGCGCTCTCGTGGTGTCAGGGCGCCGAAGCTGGGGATCGTCCTGGGGAAGTGGCCTGAAGACGACCTCGCTATCGGAGCCGCACAACCGGATGATGGTGCGGGCGAGCTCGAGGACGGTGATCTCGTTTTCGTTGCCGATGTTCACCGGTTCGTGCTCGCCGGAATGCATGAGCCGCACGATGCCTTCGATGAGGTCTTCGCAGTAGCAGAAACTGCGGGTCTGTATTCCCTCGCCGAAGATCGTCAGCGGTTCGCCTCTGAGCGCCTTGGTGATGAAGGAAGGCGCGACGCGGCCGTCCGCGGGTCTCATCCGGGGTCCGTAGGTGTTGAAAATCCGTACGATACGCGTGTCGATCCCGTGTTTTCGGTGGTAGGCCATGGTCAGGGCTTCCGCGAAGCGCTTCGCCTCGTCGTAGACGCCCCTGACGCCGATGGGATTGACGTTTCCCCAGTAGCTCTCCGGCTGCGGGTTGACCGCCGGGTCGCCATAGACCTCCGACGTGGACGCGAGGAAGAACCCGGCCCCCTTGGCTTTGGCCAGGCCGAGCGCGTTGTGGGTGCCCAGGGCGCCCACTTTCAGGATCTGGATCGGCACGCGCTCGAAGTCGACGGGACTCGCTGGACTGGCGAAGTGCATGATGAAGTCCACGTCGCCATCGATATCCAGGTATTCCGACACGTCCTGCTGGAGGTAGGTGAATCCTTCCCGGTCCAGGTTGTGGGCGATGTTTACAGTCCGGCCGGTGATCAGGTTGTCGACGGCGACGACCTGGTGTCCATCGGCCAGCAGCCGGTCGCAAAGATGGGATCCCAGGAAACCCGCACCGCCGGTTACGACAACGCGCACAGACTTTTCCTTTCGAGGTCCGCGGAGGTCGTGGAAATCAACGGGATAAAGGGGGAAAATACGCGGCTTTCGCTCAGGGTGTCAAGCGCTCTTTTGACCGGGATATACCTGTTGACAGTCCCCGGATACCCACCTATAATTTCAGCAGGAACCTACCATTTCGGATCTCTGATCATCCAATCGAAAAGCGGGTAATCTCAGGAGACGGCTATGTTCGCAGACCTGCGGGATCAGGCAACGGTGCGCAGTGGCGATGACCTCGTGCGTCATCTCAGGAACTTTCCTCTCGAACTGAAGATCTCCGCCGGCGTCTGGTTCTTCTCGCCGTCCCAGATCCGGTTTCACGAAGCCTACATGGAGCCCTATTCCATCGAGGAGCGTCTGGCCATCGCCGGCGAACTGGCGGAATACGGCCTGTGCGGCATCGAGGCCCACTATCCGAACGAGATCAACGAGGACAACGCCCATCTCTACCAGCAACTGGAGCGGGACACGGGCGTGCGGCTGATCACGGTGATCCCCAACCTCTTCTGGGATGCCCAGTTCGAATTCGGGTCCCTGTCGTCCCCCGTGCCCGAAGCGCGCCGCGCCGCCATCGACCGGGTGATCGAGACGCTGCGGATGAACCGGGAACTGGACACGGACTTCATGGTCGTTTGGCCCGGCGGCGATGGCTATGAACTGAACTTCGGAACCGATTTCTACGCCATGTGGGACCTCTTCGAGTCGGGCCTGGCCGAAGCGCTGGACGCCGTTCCGGGGATTCGCACGGCCATCGAACCCAAACCCTACGAGCCCCGGGGCAACAACATCTACCGGAACACCACCGACGGCATCCTGATGGCCCAGAACGTGGATGAACGGCTCCAGGCCCCCGAAAACCGGGCGCTGATTGAAGCGGGCCACGCCATCGTCGGCCTGAATCCGGAACTCGGCCACGTCCTCATGGGCTTCGAGGATTTCCCCTATGCCCTGAGCCGTATACTCCGGCAGGGCAGACTGGCCCATACGCACTGGAACAGCCAGCCCCTGGGCAACTACGACCAGGACCTGCAGGTCGGCATCGTTTCGCCGGAGCAGATCTTCGCCGGCATGTACGCGCTGAAGATGTACGGCTACCAGGGTTACATGGGCATCGATATCTTCCCGGAGCGCATCCCCATCCGACAGGCCCTGATCAATTCCATCGACCGCATGAAGGCAATCGCCGAAATGACGGAACGGGTGGACCACGAACTGGTCGTGGCCTGCATGGAGCGGCCCGATCTCAACCGGGGCGTCATCGAAGCCCACCTGACCCGGCTTTTCCATCCTTCCTCGACTGGACTAAGCGCCATGCCGGCGTATCGAAAAGGTTAGAAAAGGGAATCTATGCCCGGGCTTCCGTAGCCGTTGCGCCGCCTGGGATGCCGGACCGACTGATCCGCTGCGCCGCCTGGCACGCCGGGCCGCACCAGGTCCTGGCCGTCCCGGGGTGCCCGCCACGCGACGGCATGCAGCCGCTGCCGGCAACTACTGCCGCCCGAAGGCGTATAATCCCGTATTATACCTTGTTCCCATATCAGACCTTTTCCATAGACAGGGGGATCTATGCGAGACACCATACGGATCGCCGGCGCGCAGATGGACTTGAAACTCGCCGAGGCCGAGCAGAACCTGACCAAGGTATTCGACGCCATGCAGACCGCCTCCCGGGAAGGCGCGGACCTGGTCGTGTTTCCGGAGTGCGCGTTGACCGGCTACTGTTTTTACGACCTGGACGAAGCCCGGGCGTGCGCACAACCCGTTCCCGGCCCTTTCACGGAACGCCTCGAACGCCAGTGCCGGGAACTCGACATCCATGTCATCATCGGCCTGCTGGAGGCCGATGGGTCAAGTATATATAATTCGGCGGCCTTCATCGCCCCCAACGGACTGATCGGGCACTACCGCAAGATCCACCTCCCCTATCTCGGCATCGACCGTTTCCTGTCCCCCGGCGACCGCCCCTTTCGCGTGTACGACTCCGAGGTCGGCCAGATCGGGTTGAACATCTGTTACGACGCGGCGTTTCCCGAGAGCTCCCGGGTGATGATGCTCCATGACGCGGAGCTGATCGCCCTGCCCACCAACTGGCCGGTCGGCGCCGACTGCAACACGGAATTCGTCATAAACACCCGCGCCTTCGAGAACCGCGTCAACTATATCGCCGTGAACCGCGTCGGCCGGGAAAGGGGAACCAATTTCATCGGCCAGAGCAAAATCGTCGATTTCACCGGACGAACCCTGGCGGAAGGCGACCGGTCCCGGGAGGAAATCATCTATGCCGACGTGGACCTCGCGGGCGCCCGGGAGAAGCACATCGTAAACGTGCCCAGGGCCTATGAACTCGACCGCCTGGAAGACCGCCGTGTGGAGTTCTATGGTCCCATTGTCGAGGGAGAAAGTCCTTGACACGACAGCCCCCCGAACCATAGTTTCTGCGGGGTATGAGGCCTGTGTGTATACGAGGTCGCCGTGTATGAGGAGGGCAGGTGCTGCCTTGCTGGGTTGTCCGGGCCGGCACGATGGAATACGGCGTGGCGCTGTCTCTTCAGCGGAGTCTGCTTGCGGCGCGTCGTTCCGGCCTGATCGACAATGTGCTCCTGATTCTCGAACACCCCCCCACGTACACGATCGGTCGTAGACTGAGGGCAAGTGATCACCTGCTCTACGGGCAGGAAACGCTTGAAGCCCGCGGCATCCGGGTCTACGAAACGGATCGCGGAGGAGACATCACCTGCCACGGTCCCGGCCAGTTGGTGGGCTATACCATCTTTGATATCGCGGCGTGGTACCAGGATGTTTACCGGTACCTCCGCGATCTTGAAGCCGTGATGATCGGGCTCCTGGGCGATTTCGGTATCGCCGCCGACCGCCTGGAGGGGATAACCGGCGTCTGGGTGGAAGACAGGAAGGTCGCCGCGCTGGGCATACGGGTCAGCCGGTGGATCGCCATGCACGGGTTTTCCCTGAACGTGCATCCCGACCTCACCCTGTACGAGGGAATCGTCCCCTGCGGCATCGCCGACCGAGAGGTCACTTCGATCGAGCGGATTCTCGGCCGGCCGGTTGCTATGGAAGAAGTGGAGACGGGCCTTCTCCATCACCTGGGCGAAGTGTTTGAAATGTCCTTCGAGGAGATGACCCTGGCCGAGTTGCAACAGCGCATATGACGAATATGACACCAGCATGCCACACCGCACCCAGGAGGCGCCATGAACGTTGAGACCGCCCCCGCCCTGTCAGACCCCGACCTTAACGAGTCCGACCTCGACGATCTCGGCCTCGGCCGGGACGACTACCGGATCCTGTATCATACCATGCGTCTTCAGCGAGAGTTCGAAGAGCGCGTGTACCGCCTATTTCGCCAGGGCAGACTCGTCGGCGCGGCCTACGCGGGCGCGGGCCACGAGGCCATCGCCGCGGGAAGCGCTTACGCGCTGGGGGACGCGGACATCCTCGTCCCCATGCACCGGGTGATCGGCGCCCATTTCCTCCGGGGCCATACCGCGCGCGACATGATGTGCCAGTACCTCGGCCGGGCCAACGGACCGACGGCCGGCAAAGACGGCAACATGCACTGCGGCAACTGGGACCACCATATCGTCGGGATGATCAGCCACCTCGGCGCGAACATTCCGGTGGCGGCGGGCGTAGCCCTGGCCGGCAAGATCCGCGGCAACGGAGCGGTCTCCCTGACCTACATCGGAGAGGGCGGCTCAAGCATCGGCGATTTTCACGAAGGACTCAACTTCGCGGCCGTGCACAAGCTGCCCATGGTGCTGATCGTGGAGAACAACAAGTTCGCCTACTCCACGCCGACCCGGTTCGAGTACGCCTGCGAAAACATCGTGGACCGGGCGCAGGGTTACGGCATAGCGGGGGCTTTGATCGACGGCACGGACGTGCGCGCCGTTTACAAGGCGACGCGGGACGCCGTGGATCTGGCCCGGGAAGGCGGCGGTCCGACGCTGATCGAAGCGCGCTGTACCCGGCTGCTGGGACACGCCCAGCACGACGATGCCTTCTACGTCCCGAAGGAGATCATGGAGGACGGGTGGAACAACGATCCGGTCGTGAAGAGTGAAAGCCTGCTGCAGGAGCGGAAGTACTTCACCCGCGACGAGCTCGACGAGATCAAGGAAGAGGTCAAGGGCATTGTGGACGACGCGGTGGATTACGCGGAACAGAGCCCCCTGCCCGAACCCGAAGAAGCGCTTGAAGGCGTCTACGCGGACTGAAGCCCCCAACCGGGACGGACCCATGCCACCCGTAACCTATCTGGAAGCCATATCGGCGGGACTCCGAGAAGAAATGGAACGGGATGAGAGCGTCTTCTGTCTCGGCGAGGACATCGGGGTCTACGGCGGAGCGTTCAAAATCACGAAGGGATTCCTGGACGACTTCGGAGAAGATCGGGTGATCGACGCGCCCGTGGCGGAATCCGTGATCATCGGCGCGGCGATGGGCGCGGCGCTGATGGGCATGCGGCCGGTGGCCGAAATGCAGTTCGCCGATTTCATCACCTGCGGGTTCAATCAACTGGTGAACAACGTGGCCAAGACCCACTACCGCTGGGGCGCCGCCGTGCCGCTGGTGGTGAGATGTCCCTCCGGGGCCATCGGCAACGCAGGCCCGTTCCACTCGCAGAATCCGGAGGCCTGGTTCTGCAAGGTGCCGGGTCTCAAGGTCGTGACGCCGGCCACGACCTACGACGCGAAAGGCTTGCTCAAGTCGTCCATCCGGGACAACAACCCGGTGCTGTTCTTCGAACACAAGGGCCTGTACCGGTTTCCCCGGATCCGGGAAGAGATCCCCGAAGAAGATTACACCGTGCCCATCGGCGAGGCGGCAATCCGGCGGGAGGGCAGTGACGCGACGATTGTCACTTACGGCAAGATGGTCTTTCACAGCCTGGACGCCGCGGAAACCCTGGCCGGAGAAGGGATCGAGACGGAGGTACTCGACCTGAGGTCGCTGCTGCCTTATGACAAGCAGGCCGTTCTCGAATCCGTCCGGAAGACGAACCGGCTCCTGGTCGTGCACGAAGATACGCTGACCGGCGGATTCGGTGGCGAAATAGCCGCGGTGGTGGCCGACGAAGCCTTCGAGCATCTCGACGCGCCCGTGCGCAGGCTGGCGGCCATCGACACGCCCGTGCCCTTCAGTCCGCCGCTGGAGAGCTACTTCCTGCCGAACACGGAAAAGGTCACCGGCGCCCTCCGGGAGCTCGTGGCCTACTGAACGGACAGCACGAACGAGCAGCAGTACACAGCACGAACGAGCAGCAGTACAAAGAGGATACCCCAAGTGAACATCGTCATGCCCAGGCTCGGCGAGAGCGTCGAGGAAGGAACGGTCATCCGCTGGTTGAAGCAGGTCGGCGATCCCATCGAGCGGGACGAGTCCGTGGTGGAGATCACCACCGACAAGATCGACACGGACATTCCGGCCATCGCGGGCGGCGTGCTGAGCGAGATACGCGTGGCCGAGGGGACGACGGTGGCCATCGGGGAGGTCATCGGCGTCATCGATACCGGAGATGATGCGGACGCCGAATCGTCCGGGGCCGAGGCGGATGAACAGTTGGAGGGCGCCGGCGAGGCGCCGGAGACGATCGAAGCCGACGAGCTGACCCCGGCCGCCGCGGATGGAGGCGGTGGCGGTCCGGTGAGACGGGCGCGCTCCGACCGCTTTTACTCACCCCTCGTACTGCGCATCGCCCGGGAAGAGCGTATCGACATGGCTACGCTCGAATCCCTGGAAGGGACCGGCAAGGGCGGCCGGGTAACCCGGGACGATCTGCTCACCTACCTGGAACGGCGGGCATCCCGGATTCCCGAACCGGCCGCGGAGCAGGAAGGAGAATCGGAATATATATCGGTCTCCCGTCCGGCAGGCACCGAAGAAGCCCGCGTCGTGACCATGGACACCCTGCGCAAGACCATCGCGAAGCACATGGTCCACAGCAAGCAGGTGTCGCCTCACGTAACCTCCGTGTCGGAAGTCGACATGACCCACGTCGTGCGCTTTCGGGACGAGGCCAGGGAACGGTTCCAGCAGAAGACCGGCATCAGGCTGACGCTGACCCCGTTCTTTATCACCGCCATCGTCGACGCGCTTCGAGCGAACCCCATGCTGAACGCCACCATGGACGGCGACCGCATCCTGCAGTGGAAGCAAGTGAACATGGGCCTGGCGGTCGGACTGGAAAAGGGGGTCGTGGTGCCGGTGATCCGCCACGCGGACGAGATGGACTTCGCCGAGATAGCCGAGGCGGCCCATGATCTCGCCAAGCGCGTCCATGACCGCAAGCTAACTCCCGACGACCTGAAGGGCAGCACGTTCACGCTGACGAACCCGGGCATGTGGGACACGCTGTTCGGCACGCCGATCATCAATCAGCCCGAGGCGGGCATCATCGCCACGGGAAGCGTCAAGAAGCAGGTCGTCGTGCAGGCGGATGATTCCCTGGCCATCCGCTCCATGATGTTCCTGAGCCTTTCCTTCGATCACCGGTTCATCGACGGACTCAACGCCGCCCGGTTCATAAGGGACATCACGCGCGGCCTGGAGTCCTTCGACACCGACCGGGTCGGGGCCTGACCCTGTCGCGATGCGGTTGGCGCGCCCGTACCGGTGAGTCCAGACGGGCCCAGGCGATTCCGCGAGTCCGGGCGAGTCCAGGCGTCCAGGTGAATCCGGGCGAGTCCAGGCGAGTCCAGGCGAGTCCGAGGGTCCGCGAGGAGCGGAAATGACCGTGGAGCCCGGTTCACTGCGTATCGGCACGATGGGATGGACCTACCGGGACTGGTCGGGCACCTTCTACGCCCGCGACGCCGACCGGAAAGAGCTCCTGCGGTGCTACGCCCGGGTTTTCGACGCCCTCGAAATAGACAGCACCTTTCATTTCATCCCCAAACCGGAAGTGGTGACCGCCTGGCGCGACCGTACCCCCGATACGTTCCGGTTTACGGCCAAACTCCCCGGTAAAATCACCCACGAACGCGGATTGGTGGAAACGGAGGATCTGCTGGTCCCGTTCCTGGCCAGCATGGCCCTGCTGGGCGACCGGCTCGGCTGCCTGCTCGTTCAGCTCCCGCCCGGATTTCAATATAACCCGGGGACCTGCTCCCGTGTGGAGGCATTCCTGAAACTGCTGCCTGCCAGGGACTTCCGCTTCGCCTTCGAATTCCGCCACGCGTCCTGGATCAAGCCGGAAGTATTCGAACTCCTTCGCACGCACGGCGCGGCATGGACCATACAGGATCATCCCAAAATCATGCCGATCGTGCCCGAGATTACTGCGGACTTCACCTACATCCGCTGGATGGGCGATACGGAAGACCCGCGCATCGGCCACTTCAGGGAATCCGTCGTCGACCGCACCCAGGACCTCATCAAGTGGGCGGAACGGGTGAAACGGGACATGCTCCCCAGGGTCGACGCGCTGTACGGGTTCTTCAACAACTACTATTCCGGGCACTCGCCCAGCGACTGCAACCGGATGAAACGGCTGCTCGGCCTGGATACCGTCGCCCCCGATTTCGACCGCCAGTTGAGTCTGTTCTGAAACCAGTTGAGTCTGTGCTGAAATGGGTTGCGCCATGGGCAAATTCATCGCGATCGGATCGATTCTGCTCGGACTGTGCGCCTGCTCCGCGGAGGCTCCGCCGGACGAAGACGGGATCCGGCTTACGCTCTGGACCCAGGACTACTGGGTCGGCGTCACCGGCCACGAACTGGACGGCGTCCCGCTGGATGATCCGCGCCGGGCGCAGTACACCGTCAAGGACTGGTACAACAAGGTCGCTCGCGATTTCAAGGCGCTGTATCCGGACCGCAAGATCCGCATCGACATCGAAACGCTCGACTGGACCAACGGATTCCAGAAGATCGACATCGCCGTGGCGTCCGGACGTCCGCCCGACGTCCTGATCAGCACGTCGGGCATCGCGTTGAAATACGCCCGGTTCGGGCTCCTGGAAGCCTTCGACGACGATCTCTCCGAGGAAGACATCAGGGATTTCGGCCCCTTCTACGATTTCAGCGAATACCAGGGCAGGCACTACTTCCTGCCCTTCATCGGCGGCAACCGGTACATGATGGCGAACCTGGAGATCTTCCGGGAACGGGACGCCGTGCATCTGCTGCCGAGCGAGGGCGACCGGCTCTGGACCTGCGGTCAGTTCCTCGCCGCCGCCCGCGCGACGACCTTCGACCGCGACGGAGACGGCAAGGTCGACGTATACGGCTTCGCCATGCCTTTCCAGCGGAACTCTCCGCAGCAGGACCAGATGCCTTTTTTCTGGGGACACGGCGCCCGTCAGTTCAACGAAAGCGGCGACAGCCTGGTGATCAACAGCGAGGAGGGTGTACGGGCCCTGCAGTTCCTGGTGGACCTGGAGCACGTACACCGCGTGGTGCCGGCGGGCTCCGCCGGGTTGCGCAACAACGACGTAACCGATCTGTGGAACGCGGGCCGGCTCGCCATGCGACAGGCCTACCACGGCACCCGGCGTGCCCACGAGCGCGCGCTGGCGACCGGCGTGATCGAAGAGGAGGTCATCGAACTCTACCCCATGATGTATCCTTCTCTGCCCGGGATCGATCCCGGCGCTTTCGTCGTGGCCGACTCTCCTTGCGTGTTCAGGCAGGAGGACGAGGAAAAACGGGCACTCTCCATCGCCCTGGCGAAGTTCCTGACCAACACCCGGCACGAACGGGAAGCCGCCTACGCCCTGTCCACCCTGCCGACCAGGTATTCCGCACTGGACGTCTGGGCCGACGATCCCTTCCAGCAATACGTCCTGCGCGTGGCGCGATACGGCACGAAAGACGCCATACAGGGGTACGGCATCCCCCTGGTAAACATGACGCTGAGCGCGTTCCAGGCCGCCATGTCCCGGCAGGCCACGCCCAGGAAGGCGCTCGACGACCTGGCCAGGCGGGGCAACCGGTTCATACGCAGAGACATCGAACGCCGCCTGCGCGCGGGGGCGGGGTAAGCGCCGGAGGGTCCTATCGTCTTGCGCCTCATACGAACTGTTTACAAGGAACGCTGGGCCTATCTGTTCCTCCTCCTGCCCCTCCTGCTTTTCGCGGTCTTCAACATGCTGCCCATGGCCGCGACGATCCTCCTCGGTTTCGCCGATTACTTTCCAGGAGGACAACCGGTCTGGACCGGCCTGGAGAACTACGCCTACGCGCTGTCGGACGACCTCTTCTGGAAGGCGCTGGGCATCACGACCCTGTACACCTGCGGGGTGGTGCCCGCCAGCCTGCTGATCTCGCTGTTCCTGGCCTACGTCATCTTCCGACTGAAATACGCCTGGGCCCAGGTCATCTTCAAATCGGCGTTCTACCTCCCGGTGGTGACGTCCGGGGCGATCCTCTCCCTGGTCTGGCTCTGGCTGTTCAACCCGGCCCGGGGCTGCTCAACTACGTGCTGTCCTTCGCGGGGCTGGGGCCCTATCTGTGGACCAGCGATCCCCAGATGGCCCTGCCCTCCCTGATGTTCATGGCGATCATGGGCGGGCACGGCGCCGCCATCGTGCTGCTGACCGCCGCCATGGGCGGCATCCCGTCCAGCTACTACGAGGCGGCGCGTCTGGACGGGGCCGGCCCGTGGCGGCAGTACTGGAAGATCACCCTGCCCCTGCTCCGCCCGACGCTGCTCTACCTGCTCGTCACCAGCACGATCGCCTCCTTCCAGGTGTTTACCCAGGTGCTCATGATGACGGGAGGCGGCCCGGACTACGCGACGACCACGCTGGTGTATCTGATCTATACCGACGCCTTCGAGTACTTCGACTTCGGGAAGGCCTCCGCCGAGGCGACCCTGCTTTCCCTCAGCCTGGCCGGCATCGCCGTACTGCAGTACAAGTGGCTGGCCAGCGACGTGGAATATTGATTCGAGTCGCCAAAACCCCGCACAATGCTAAAACAGGACAGCCATGTTTCCATACGTTTTCCGGGTCCTGCTCGCGCTCTTCGCCGTACTGACGCTGATGCCGCTGTACTGGATCGTCGTTACCGCGTTCCAGACGCCGTCGGTAGTCCTCGCCTTTCCGCCGAGCCTAGTGCCGTCGCCGGCGTCGTGGATCAACTTCGCCCGCCTGTTCAATGGTTCCGAGATCCTCGCCTGGATGTCCAATTCCCTCATCGTGACGGGCACGGTGACGGTATCCAACGTGCTCCTCGGCACCCTCGCCGGGTACACGCTGGCCAAGAAGATCTTTCCGGGACGCCAGACGATCTTCTGGACGGTGATCAGCCTCATGTTCGTCCCGAGCCAGTTGACGATCATCCCGCTCTACGCGCTGATCGTCAAACTGGACTGGATCAATACCTACAAGGCACTGATCGTCCCGGCGCTGATCATGCCCTTTTCAATTTTCCTGATGAAACAGTTCCTGCAGACGCTGCCCACGGAACTCATCGAGGCCGCGCGCATGGATGGATGCGGCGAGTGGGGGGTGTTTCAACGGGTGATCCTGCCGCTGGCGAAGCCAGGGATGGGCGTCCTGGCCATCTTCACCTTCATGGGCGTGTGGAACGAGTTCCTGTGGCCGTTGATCGTGATCAACAGGAGTTCGATGATGACGCTGCAGATCGGGCTCAACTCCCTGCAGAACCAGTACTATACCGACTACGGCCTGCTCATGGCCGGGGCCGCGGTCTCAGCCCTGCCCATGATCGCCTTCTTCCTCGTCTTCCAGCCCTATTTCGTGCGGAGTATCACCATCGGCGCGGTGAAGGGGTAAGACGCCGGGTTTCCGGCAGGTGGAGGTCCCGCCGGAAGCTGCTATTCTGCGTCTGCGGTGCGATTCGGCCTGGCTCCGGTACTAGTCCAGCGCCGGGAAGTCTTCCTGGTCCCGCAGGGTGTAGGACAGGAGGGCCAGGTCGTGCAGGCTGCCCTCGATGTCGCGGACCTGGGCGGGCAGGATGGCCCGCTGCACGAAACCGACCAGTTGCAGCAGCAGGATGGCGCCCCGCTGGACGTCCACCATGCACTCGGCGTTGAGCTGCTCGATCGACCCCGTATGGAGCGCTACGGAGATCAATTCGTTGATCATTTCGACGGCCAGTCCCTGCCGCCGGAAATCGGGGTGTACGACGAGGCGGAGCTTGCCGATATGGCTCTTCCAGCCGCGGCGCTCGCGGTGCAGCGACACCTCGGCGACGATTTCGCCGTCCACGATGGCCACGATGGGAATGACGACGTCCCAGTCGATATTGCTGCACCATCCCTCGATGATGCTCTTATCCCGGATGTCGTCTTTCAGGAAGATCCGGTCCTTGCGCGGGATCGACTGAAAAAAGGCGTAAAGCGCTTCCACGTCGTCCGATTCGAGCGGGCGGATCGTAACCTTCGTGCCGTCCTTCAGCGTCTCCGTCTTCGGGTATTCCTGGGCCAGGATTTCTTCCAGCATGGAGGACTCCCTTCTGCTTTCGTGCCCCTCGCAGTGCCGAAAACAGCCGGCGGGCAGGCGCTTGTCTTCGCGTTATATCCACTGTTCGTCAATCTGGAAGTTAGGTCGAAGGGAAAGTATTGTCAAGCGGGGTCTGGTACATCCCGAACGGTCTTGTACAGGTTCCAATCAACCCGTTCAATGAAACGGAAACGGCCTTCATTATTGTAAAATTGAAATACTACCTGCAATTTGTCACAACGATGCAATGGCACCTCGTTCGGACCTCTGTACCAGGCTGTTCTTTCCCCCAAAAACCGCTTGACACGATAGCGCCTCACCCGTAGCCTTACAGCAGATCAATGCCACGAACGGAATTACCATTGTTTCGGGCCGCAACACGTTGAGCAGGGCTGCCTGCGTTGCGTCCTTCATTCTTGTGCTGTCATACCGATTAGCAGGTATACGGCCCGTGGCCGGGGAGGAGCCTATCCATGAAGCTTACATTCACCGATCTCAACGATATGATTCGTGAGTTGAAGGAGAAGAGTGTCCAGTCGATTCGAGTGAATGAAGTGATTCGTGATGTGCAGGTGATGATACCGGATGATTATCCGATGCCGGTAAAAGCCTTTTCGGTCTACGTAACCGCCAACATCGATGGAGAATGGAACGAGGATCTCGTGGCTGAGTACGTGGAGCACGTCGGCTGTGTCGACGAGCTCGCCGGGGAGGAGGTCCTTTCGGACCTGCATCGGCGCACGGGGAACAAGGTGGAGATCCTGCGCGAACTGCTGGCGGGCGAGTTCCTGACGGTAGGTTCGGGTCGGTTCGAAGAATGAATGGCGTTGCATCGCACGCCGGTCCCGTTGGGAATCCGCTGACCGGGACCGGCCTTGAAAACTCCAAAAAACAGAAGGGGTATTGACGTGAGCACCGATTCCGTCGGCTTCGGCGTGATAGGGCTTGGTATGGGCGCCGTACGCGCCCGTTTCATTCATGAGACGGAAGGCGCAAGACTCGTGGCGGTCGCCGAACTCGACGAAGAACGGGGCCGGAAAGCCGCGGATGAATACGGGATCGACTGGTACCGGGACTACCGGCGCCTCCTCGACCGGGACGATATCGACGTCATCACCGTGATGACGCCCAGCGGCACCCATGCGGACTTTGCCATCGCGGCATCGGAGGCGGGCAAGCATGTCATCACCACCAAGCCCGTGGAGGTCAATCTGGAACGGGCGGACCGGATGATCGACGCCTGCCGCGAGGCGGGCGTGATCCTGGCCGTCGATTTCGAGGCGCGGTACATGGCCGACAACGTCCGCGTCAAGCAGGCCGTGGACGAAGGCCGCCTGGGCAGGATGATCCTGGGCGAAGTGCGTCTGAAGTGGTTCCGGAACGACGCCTACTACGAAGGCTGGCACGGCACTTGGGCACTGGACGGCGGCGGATCGCTGATCAACCAGTCCGTGCACCAGATAGATCTCCTGGTCTGGTTCATGGGTGCGCCGGAATCTGTCCAGGGCCAGATCGGGGTGTTCAACCACCACATCGAATCCGAAGACCTCGGCATGGCCATGATCAAATTCGGGAGCGGTGCGGTGGGAACCATTCTCGGGACGACGACCTGCCCCGTCACCATCCCCGCCGGCGTGGAACTCCACGGCACGGAAGGTCTGGTCATTACGGCCGGGAACAAGGTCGCTACCTGGCATATCCCGGAAGAATCGATCGATGACCCCTTCGAGTACGAGGGCCCCCGCAACGTGATCGAGGACATGGTCCGGCTGGTCCGCCACGGCGGAACTCCCCGCATAACGGGCGAGGAAGCCAAGAAGTCCCTCGCGCTGATCCTGGCCGTCTACGAATCGTCGAAGACGGGAAAGTCCGTAACCCCGTAACCCGGAAGATGGAAGAGCACAGCATGTCCAGCGCATTCGAAGTGTTGAGGGAACGGGGGTTCGTCTCCCAGGTCACGGACGAAGAGGCGGTCGCCCGCGCCTTCGACGAAGAGACCGTGACCTGTTACATCGGCTTTGACCCGACGGCGAGCAGCCTGCACGTCGGCCACCTCGTCCAGATCATGGCATTGGCCCACGTCCAACGCGGCGGTCACCGGCCCATCGCCCTGGTGGGGGGCGGGACGGCCATGGTCAGCGATCCGAGCGGCAAGGACGAGCTCCGGCCCATGCTGGCTACGGAGGCCATCGATCAGAACATCACCCGGATCAAGACCCAGCTTGAACGTCATCTCGACTTCGATGGCGGAAGAGCGCTGATGGTCAACAACGCGGACTGGCTGCGGAGCCTGAACTATGTCTCTTTCCTGCGGGAAATCGGGGAGCATTTCAGCGTGAACCGCATGCTGACGGCCGAAGCCTACAAGCTGCGCATGGAGAAGGGATTGACTTTCCTGGAATTCAATTACCAGATTCTCCAGGCCTACGATTTCCTGATGCTCTTCCGAAACTACGGATGCACGATGCAGTTGGGTGGAGACGATCAGTGGGGCAACATCGTGGCCGGCGTCGACCTGATCCGGCGAAAGGAACGGGCCGCGGCCCAGGCGGTCACGACGCCCCTGCTGACGACGGCCGACGGAAGCAAGATGGGCAAGACCCTGGGCGGCGCCCTGTGGCTCGATCCCGCCCTGACCTCGCCCTACGACTACTATCAGTACTGGATCAACGTCGACGATCGGGACGTTGCGGGCCTCCTCGCCCGCTTTACCTTCCTGCCCATGGAGCAGATCCTGGAACTGTCCGCCCTGGAAGGCGAGAAAATCAGGGACGCCAAAACAGTGCTGGCCTACGAGGCAACAAAAATCACCCATGGCGAGGAGGAAGCGGCCCAGGCGGAGCGCGGCGCCCGGAGCGTGTTCGGCGGCGCGTGGGATGGCGGCGACCACGTACCCACCGTGGAAATAGGCCGTGATCGCCTGGAAGCCGGCATCAACGTCGTCGATCTGTTCCTGGAAGCCGAACTGGGCAAGAGCAAGAGCGAAGTGCGCCGGTTGATTCAGCAGGGCGGCGCATCCGTCAACGGCGAAAAGGTGTCCGCGATCGAGCGTGTACTCGATACCGGAGATCTCGACGACGAAGGCGTCCTGCTGCTGAGAGCCGGCAAGAAGCGTTTTCAGCGCGTCAAGACCGGATGAGACCTGACGCGGACGATCGCGTACGCGGCACCGCACCTGCTGTCATTCCTTGATCTTTTTCGCTCATCCCCGCCACGCGCGGGTTTTTCTTTTTTCTTATGTTCAAGAACCTGAATCCCGGCATGATCGGCATCAGCGCTTCTCTGCCCGAGGCGCTGGATATGGCCGCGCAACACGGGTTCGGCGGGGTCGATCTCAACATGCCGGACGTGGCCGAACTGGTCGGGCGGACGTCTCTCGAGGAGGTCAGCGGTTTTTTCGCGAGAACCGGCCGGCGTACCGGGAACTGGGGACTGCCTGTCGAATGGCATGGCAGCAGGGAGAAGTGGAAGGAAGAACTGGCCCTGTTGCGAAGCTACGCCGCCCTGGCGCGGGATATCGGCGCCCTGAGGACGACTACTGTTGTGCTGCCTTATTCGAATGAACGGACTTTCGACGAAAACTACGCCTTTCACGTGGAGCGGCTGAGGCCGGTCGCCGAAATCCTCGGGAAATACGGCTGCCGGTTCGGCCTGGAGTTCATCGGTCCGAAAACGCTGAGAGTGGGAAAGAAGCACGAATTCATCTGCACCATGGACGGCATGCTGGCGCTCTGCCGCGACCTGGGCCCGCACGTGGGGCTTTTGCTGGACCTGTGGCACTGGTATACGTCCCACGGCACCTGGGAAGATCTCTCGAAACTGGGCAACGACGACATCGTCAACGTGCACGTCAACGACGCGCCGGCCGGGATTCCGGTCGACGAGCAGATCGACAACCAACGGTGCCTGCCCGGCGAAACCGGCGTCCTCGATATAGCCCGGTTCCTCGGCGTGCTGGACGCCATGGGCTACGACGGGCCCGTCACGGCGGAGCCCTTCAGCGCCCGGGTGAACGGACTGGCACCGCATAATGCGCTCAGCGAAACGGCCGAAGCCATGCACAGGGCATGGACTTCCGCCGGAATCGCGTAGTCCCGGCGGAATCGCATAGTCCCTGCGGGATCGCATAGTGCAGCGCGAGTTATCGATGCAGTCGAAGAAAGGTAAAGGATGACGACATCCCCGGAACGCGTTTCCGTCCACGGCGGCCACAGCGGACAGTTCTGCGGTCACGCGGAGGATCAGTTGGAGGACATCGTCCGAGCCTATATCGCCCACGGGTACGCCTGGGTGGGCATCACCGAGCACATGCCGCCGGAGAAGGATGAGCTGAGCTACCCCGATGAGCTGGACGCCGGCCTGAGCGCCGTCGATCAACAGGCCCGTTTTGCCGAGTACATGTCGACCTGCCGGCGGCTCCGGGACAAATACGCCTCGGAGATCCGGATCCTGGTGGCCTTCGAGGCGGAGGCGTACACGGGCTATGAAAGCTGGGTGCCCGCCGTGCGGAAGGAGTTCGAGCCCGATTACATCGTGGGCTCCTTGCACCAGATCAATGACGAGTTGTTCGATGGGTCGCCGGAGTGGTACCGGGCGGCGGCAGAAACAGCAGGAGGTGTGGACGAGTTGTACTGTGCCTACTTCGACCGCCAGTACGAGGTGATCACGACGCTTTCACCCGAGGTGATCGGGCACTTCGACCTGGTCCGAATCTTCGATCCGGATTACAGGGCGCGCCTGGTCAAACCCTTCGTGTGGAAACGAGTCGTGCGTAACCTGGAAGCGATCCGGGACCTGGGGTCGATCATGGACTTCAACCTGGCCGCGCTAAAAAAGGGCCAGCCAGAGCCCTATATTGCCCGCCCGGTGCTCGAGCAGGCCCGGAAGATGGGCATCGCCGTGGTGCCCGGGGACGACTCCCACGGCGTGGGCAACATCGACCAGTTCTGGGACGAGGGCGTGCGCATACTGCGGGCTGCGGGATTCGACTTGAAATGGAAATGCCCCGCGTGAAGTGGAACGACATCCCAAACGCTCACAGCCAGTTAAGGAATCTTCTACAAAACGGCTTTTTTACTCGAGAAATTCATAACAGCATCGACTAACGGTAATGTATCGATGCTAAGAAGAAGATGTTTCGGTTGATGGATATGTAGACGGGGCCAGTCCGGGATTGGATGAGAGAGGTGTCTAAATGAGTGACTTTGAAAACCCATCGTCGCCTTCTCCTGGCACACCGATCGTCCTTCAGAATGAATGGCTGATGACGCAGCTCATTGACATTAAGAAGGAAATGGGCGAGATACGTGCCGAAATCGAAAAATCAAGAACCGAAATCGAAAAATCAAGAACCGAAGCGGCGGACAGGGAAAACAGAATACTGAAATGGGCAATTGCCCTGGTGCCTGTAACTGCCCTCGCGTTACTGAAAATCTGGGATCTCTTACCAATAAACTGAAGGAAAACGAAGAACGCTCAATTCGGTACCTAGTACATTCTGTCCCAGGGACCGACCGGCACCTCGATGAGTGTCGGAGTATCCGCCGAAACGGCTTCGCTTACGGCCGCTTCCAACTGTGATGCGTCCTCGGCCAGAACTCCCCTTGCGCCATAGGCTTCGGCCAGCTTGACGAAATCGGGGTTGTGGAGTTCGGTGCCGACGACGTGGCCGTCGAATTCCTCCATCTGGGCACGCCAGACGTTGCCGTAGGCGTTGTCGTTGAACACGACTGTCACCACGTTAACGCCATACTTCACGGCCGTGGCGAGCTCCTGGAGGTTGTAGAGGATGCCTCCGTCGCCGGAGACCACGACGACCGCCCGGTCGGGCCGGCCGATCTTCAGGCCGATGCCCACGGGGAACACGCTGCCGAGGGTGCCGTGGTGCGAGGAAGTCTGGTATCCCCTCGGGGAATTGGAATGGTAGTAGTTCCGGCTGTAGTATCCCATCTGGTTCATCCCGCCCACGAAGATCCCGTCGTCCGGTATCGCCGCCCGCATGGCGTCCATGAAAGCGCCTTGCGGTTGGAGTTGCTCGCCGGACCCGAAGCGATGGGCATTGATCGCCTGGATATCTTCGGTGACGTTGGGCCTGGGATCCGTCCGGGCGGACACGCGATCGAACAGGACTTCGAGGCTCAGTGCGGCGTCACCGAGAATGCCGTGGGTATGGGCGCCATCCTGGCTGATCTGGGAGAGATCGTCGTCGATTCGTATTACCGTCTGGGATGCCAGACGGCTGCCCAGGTCGGTGGACGTACCCACCGCCAGGATCACGTCGCACGCATCCACTCGGTCCTTCAGCGGTTTGAATCGCGTCTCGCACATACCAAGCGAGAGGGGATGGCGGGCCGGAAGGATGCCCTTTCCGCTGCGGCTGCTGACGACCGGGCTGCCCAGATGTTCGGCGAGCTTGCGAACCAGCGGCGCACCTTCCGATGCCCCGACACCAACCCAGATCAGCGGCCGTTTCGCCTGGACCAGTAGTTCCGCCGCGTGATCCAGATGGGCCTCGTCGCCCGCCGCGGGTGCATAGGATTCGGCGGCCAGCAGTTCAACCTCTTCCGCGGATCTGAATATATCGGGGCCTACCTCCAGGATGACGGGACGCTTCCGTGGGGTATTGAGCTGGCGAAACGCTTCACGCACCAGGCCAGGTATATCCGCCGGCGATTCGGCCCGGCCCGCCCATTTCGAAAAGGCGCCATATTCGCCCAGACTGTCGTGTTTCGGCTGGCCGGGCTCGTGCACTCCGTGGTGGTCTCCCGTGATTAGCAGCACGGGCGACGACTGTGCGAAGGCCGTAGCCAGTCCGGCCGTGGTGTTGAAGAAACCGGGGCCCTCCACAGCCAGGCCGACCCCCGGCTTGCCGCTCACGCGGGCGTAGCCGTCGGCGATGTAGCTGATTGCCTGCTCGTTGCGGGTGGTGATGTAGCGCATGCCCTCCTGTTGGTAAATGCCGTCTATGGCTTCGTACTGACCCGCTCCCGGCAGGCCGAAGACGACGCGCACGCCGTTATTGTACAGGGACCGGCTCAGTGCTTCGCCGCCATTCATTCTGGGCATCTGCTTCTCCTCTAATCCTTGATCTGAACTCCATGCCTTGGCCTGAAGTTTAATTCCTGGCCTTGAATCTATTCACCGGCCACCTGCCTGCGGAACCACAGCAGGTAAACCGGCACGCCGAGGAGCAGCACGATAATCCCCGGCAGCGCCTCGCTGAAACTGAAAACGACCGTCGATACGATGTATCCGAGCGACACGACGATAAAGAAGAGCGGCGTGACGGGATAACCCCACACCTTGAATGGACGGGGCGCGTCGGGATACTTGCGGCGAAGGATGAATACGGCGACTACGCTCAACACGTAAAACACGAAGAGCACGTACATCACCGCCAGGACGATCTCCATGAAGTTGCCGACGAGGCTCCAGGCCATGCCCAGGATGGTCAGGGTCGTAATCGTCCGCGAAGGCGTTCGGAACCTGGGATGCACTCGGGTGAACCAGCTGAAAAAGAGGCGCTCGCGGGCCATGCCGTAGGCGATACGCGGCATGTAGATGATGTTGGCGTTGAGGGTTCCGAAGGTGGCCACGACAACCGCCAGGGAGGTCAGCGATCCGCCGACCGGACCGATCAGCCTTTCCGCTACCTCGGCCGCAATTTGATTCGACCGGGCGATTTCGTCGATATTCATGACGTAAAGGTATGCCCAGTTTACCGCCAGGTAGACCAGCATGCACAGGCTCAGTCCGATGATGATGGCCAGGGGCAGCACCCGCCTGGGATCCTTCACCTCGCCCGCGACGTTGTTCGTGTTATACCAGCCGTTGTACGAAAACAGGATGCCGACCATGGCCGTTCCCAGCGCGCCGAAGAGGCTCATTTCCCTGCCCGTGGCGGACGGCGTGGAGAAATGGTCCGCGGATCCGCCGACGATCAGGGCGAGGAATACCAGCCCCAGCAGGGCCGCGACCTTGGCGAAGGTGGACACGTTGGATATGATCCCTCCGAATCGCACACCCGCATAGTTGACGGCGCCAAGCAGCGCCAGGACAGCGAAGATCGCCAGGTGCTGGGTCGAGACCATCAGCGGTCCGGCCTGAATCAGCACATTTTCCAGCGAGATCTCCGGTACGAAGTACCCGATGTACGAGGTGCAGATCATGGCGACGGCGGCCAGCGCGCCGGGACAGATCACCGCGGTTTCCGTCCACCCGTAGAGAAAGGGCACGAAGGGCGGATAGGATTCCCGGAGATACACGATGATGCCGCCCGTGCGGGGCATCATGGCACCCAGTTCGGCGAAGCACAGGGCACCCGAGAAGCAAAGCATCCCGCCGATCACCCAGACCAGCAGGAACAGTTCGGGAGAACCCAGCACGGCCGCGATACCCGCGGGGGCGCCGAATATGCCGGACCCTATGATGCCGCCGACGATGATCGTCGTGGCCGCGACCAGGCCGAGATCCCGGGCCAGTTCGGTTTCGAGCTGAAACCGGTTCCCGACGCGCTCCGGTTCCGGTACTTGTTCAGCCATGCTGTTCCTCCGGTGTCGTCATGAACAGCGATTGCGTGCCTTTGAAAACAGGAAAGAAACTTAAAAAAAATTGGAAGCGGGGTGATCGTCAAGGACAATATACCCCGCGCACATCCCGTTTGACAGGGCGGCGCCGGATCAGTATATTCGGCCCGAATCCCGTCATCGACCGGGGGCAGGGCCCACGCCCGAGATCCCCGGTTCCGAACCTGTTTCCACCACCATCCAGACCTGAAATGCACCTCATCGTCGCCATCGTTGGCATGACCGGATCGGGCAAGTCGACGGCCGCCGAATGCCTGGTCGCCCGGGGCTGGCGCCACATTCGTTTCGGCCAGGTGACCATCGACCGGCTCAGGGAAGAAGGACGGGAAGTAAACCCGGAGAACGAGAAGGAGATGCGCGAGCAGTTACGGCGCGACCACGGGATGGGGGCTTTCGCGCTGCTTTCGCTTCCCGCCATCGCGGAAGGCCTGAAACACGGCCACGTCGTGATCGACGGGCTGTACTCCTGGTCGGAGCACAAGATCCTGAAGGAAGCCTACGGCGAGCGCATCCACGTGGTGGCCGTCGTCTCCTCGCCGAAGACCCGGTACGGGCGTCTGGAGAACCGGGTGCACGACGCGCGGCGCGACCCCCAGTACCGTATGCGGCCTCTCACGGCGGACGAGGCCCGGAAGCGGGATCATGCGGAGATCGAGAATATCGAGAAGGGGGGTCCCATCGCCATGGCGGATTTCACCGTGGTAAACGAGTCGACCCCGCAAGACATGATCGACGCGGTCCTGGCCTACGTGGGCCGCGTCACTTCCTCGTAACAAGCCGGCCCAGCTTCTTAACCCGCGGGTCCCGTTTCCTACAGGGGCAGGGAAATGGCCTTGCCTTCGGCCATGCTGCGGTTCACGGCCTCGGTGAACTCCATGTACTTGATCCCGACGTCGAAAGGCGTATGGGACACTTTTTCCAACCCTCGGATGGCGTTGACAAACTCCTCTTCCACCCGCCATTCTCCGTGGTCCTCGGGCCGGATCTCGATTTCGGACAGGGCGTCGTCGCCCCGGCGGGCTCCGTAAAGCTTGCTGTCGCCCATGCGGATCGTGCCCTCGCTTCCATAGATCGTGGCTTCGCTTTCGTTGGCCAGGCCCTGGACGGTCGAAATCTTGATATAGGCCGACGCGCCGCAGATCATGTCCATCACGATGTCGACGTGCTCCGGCACCCGTATGGCGCGCATCACGCCTGTATCGGCGTCTCTGCGCATTCTCGTGAAGGTCTTGCCCTGGGCGAAAACCGAAAGCGGATCCCCGACCCAGCGTCGCATGGCCTCGTACCAGATGCCCATGGTCATGATGTTCATCCCGCTGTAGTCTGTGTTCTGCCGCCAGTGCATGGGGCCGTCGCGGTCGATGAAGTCGCTGCCGGAGGAGCGGAGTTCTACGCTGAGTATGTCGCCCACGAATCCTTCTGCGATCAGCCGCTGAATGGTCTTGTCGGCCCACAGCGTCATGGGCGACGGAACGATCTGGGCGACGAGGTCGGGATTGCCCTGCGCGGCGTCGTGCATGAGCAGGGCCTCTTCGTGGTTCATGGCCATGCGCGCCTCGCACAGGATGTGCTTGCCGTTCGCCAGGGCCGCCAAGCTCGTGGCGCAGTGGAGGTAGGGCCAGGTGCCGACTACGATGGCGTCGGTGTCGTCCGCTTCGATCAGCTCGGTCCACGTCTCGTATATGGTCGGGATGCCGAACTGTTTCGCCACGCGCTCCGAGGACGCGCGGCTGCGGTTGCACACGCTGACGATCTCCACTCCTTCGATGGCCTGGAGCTTCGGTATGTGCATGGTAACGGTATTGGCGCCGGCGCCGACTACGCCTACGCGTATGGTTTCCATTGAGTTCCCCTTTTCGTTCTGGTTGTTGAGTCCATCTTCGTTGCTCACGCTCTCCGTACGGCTATTTCCGTCGGGCGCGAATGATGTCCGCGAGGTTCCGCGCCATCTCTTCGAATCCCCCCGGCGCCGGGTGCACCAGGTCCACGGTCAGTCCGTTGTTGGACCGGAGCATGGCGTCTCCCGGAATGTGTACAAGTTTCGGACGGTTCAACTGACTGACGCGTTCGGCCACGATGGACCGGAAAGTCTTGCACTTCTCGACGCCCATAAAATCATAGAGGCACGGGAAGATGTCAATGCAGAAGATCCAGTCGTCGGGATGGGCGTCGGCAATGGCCGTTACGAAGTACTCCACGCGCCGGTGAAACTCGTCCACGTCGAAGGACTGCACCACGTTGATGCCCATCTCGAGCGTCGCGATGTCCCAGTCGTCCCGGCCGGCGATGTAGTCCGCCATGCCCGCTTCCATGTGGGCGCCACCGCCGAATCCCAGGTTGAAGAGATCGGTGCCCAGGATCTCGGCGGTCCGGGCCGGATACGTGCCCGTGGGCCGGACGGCCGTGCTGCCGTGGGTGATCGAGGAACCGTAGGCCAGGTAACGCGTTTTCGGGGCCTGGTCCGGTCTCGGGAGCGAAGTCTCCCCCTCGATGGAGATCAGCCGGACCGAGGGTCGCCACGGCAGGACGACCCGGCTGAGGCCGGTATCGAACCGCGCGTCGGAAGGGGCGACCCGGCGCATGACCGGCTCGGTATCGGGGCGTTCCACGACAATCCGCGTTGGAGCCGCGTCGACGATGTGCAGCGCGCTGAAGTAATCGCCCTGGTATACTTCCGCGAGCGTCGGTCCTTCGGGACTCTGGAGCGTGATGACCGCCCGCTGGCCCTCCAGATTGAACCGGATTTCGCATCCCGACGCCTGCAGCGCGTTGTTCTTCGCCGATTCGTTCAGCGTCACGCGCAGGTCGTTCGGCACGCGACAGCAGATGCTGCCCGTTCCTCCCGGGTCGTCCAGCAGTTCGTGTACGTTGTGCAGTTCAGCTTGACCGAGAATCACGCAAACCTCCAGAGTCGAGGGTGATCAGCTATTATTGAAAGCGTGTCATCGAAACGCATTCGGATCGCCTGGTCCGCCTGGATCGCCTGGGTCGCCTGGATCGCCTGGGTTGTCTGGGCCACCCGGGCCGCCTATATGCCCAGCAGCCGGGCCGCGTTCTCACCCAGGGCCATGCGTTTCGCTTCGTCGGATATCCGGGCGGTGATGATCTTGCCGATCTGCGGCCTGGGATCCATCAGGGGCATGTCCGATCCGTACAGCACGCGGTCAGCCCCGCCCTTTTCCACCAGTTCTTCGATTACGCCGGGCGTCCGGTACGTCGAGCAGGTCTCCAGGTAGACGTTCGGGTACTTCTGCGCGGCGGCGATGGCTTCGGCGCGAGCCTCCGGCACGTTGCCGCAGTGGGCGGAGACGAAATTCACCCGCGGGTAGGCGGGCGCAAGGTCTTCGAAGTAACGGGGCCGGCTGTTGATGAAGTGATCCGTGTGGAAAATGATGGCCAGTCCCCGGTCCTGGGCGAATTCGTAGATCGGATGCCAGGGTTCCTCGTTGAAGGGCCACGGAGTATAGGGCGGGTAGAGCTTGATGGCCGGGAACCCCAGTTTGTCGATCGCCCGTTCCAGTTCGGGCACCATGCGGTCGGGCATGGTCGGCGAGACATAGGCAAAACCCACGAAGCGGTCCGGGTTCCGGGCGACGAATTTCGCGGTCAGATCGTTGCCCGTGGTCCCGTCCGGGTGAAATATGTGGAAGAGGCACGCGACATCGATACCGACGGCGTCCATGGCCCCCATCAGGAGTTCCGGGTCGTCCACCATGCCGTAACGTTCCCACCGGCCCACGTGACCGTGGTAGTCGATTACCCTCGTACCGTCAATCATGACCCCTCCGTGAGTCCGAGCAGCCGCTCGGCGTTTCCGGCACAGACCCGCGCGAGTTCCTCTTCGCTCATGCGCGTGTGGTGCAGGTAGAACAGGATCGGACCCATGGCGTATCGGGGATACCAGGAACCGTAGATGAACCGGTCCGCGCCGAACTGTTCGACGAGCGCCTCCACTTCGCCGATGGGTTCGTACCGGCTGAGTTCCAGCACGGCATGGGGACTCGCTTCCAGCAGGCCGCGAACGACCAGCGCGTGGGTATAGTGGGCCCCGACGAGCACCGCGTGCAGGTCGGGATAGGCCTTGAGTGTCGTGACCACGTGGTCCGCTTCCACGTCCATCAGCGGGATCCACAGCGGAATCCGGGCATCCGAGAGGTAGGACAGCAGGTTGTCGTAACCCCACGGGAGAAAAGGAAGGCCGGCGGACTGGCAGTCGTGCAGGCGGACGGACATCACCCGCCCCCGGCTGTGCAGATCCGCGATCTGCCTGATGGAGATCTCCACGGGCGCGACGGTCCACTGAGGGATCAGCCTGCCTGCCGCGTCGAGCCAGTCCTCCAGATACACATTCCCGTCCGTGGGGCTGATCTGCTCACCCTGCGCATGGTAGATCAGGGCGCGCTGGACGCCGTGAAAACCCATTTCGTCGAGAAGCTGAGCGGGGCTTTGACAGGGCGATGGACCGGTATGGTGATTCCCCACGCATACATTCGCGTCGATGACGGGTACACGGGGCGAAAAAGACAGTGAGGGCATGTGGTGTCGGTCCCTTGGGAGGCTGGTTTCAGGATTCAGTAGCGTATCAGTTTGGCATTTACCATCCGGTGTTCGAACGAAGGCAATAGACTGATTCCAATCTACTAAGGTTCTACGGTCACATTGTTCCAGTTTGTTGGGAATGGTTGGTAATTTTCGTAAGGATATTCTGTATCTGACAATAAAGCCCGGGCACGAGGGGGTTCCCCATTCGTGTTGATCCTTGCAGTTGACGCCAAACTCTCGAGATGGTCGACTAAACGCCAGACTTCATCAACACGAACTCCAAATCCAATGTTTCCGGTTGGAACCCGTTCTGGCCGTCCAGTATTAACATCAAACACGAGCTTCTCTGTTCCGGAGTTATTCACAGCAATGATCCACCCTGAATGATCGAAAATGGGGCTTCCGCTGGTTCCCCCCGAAAGATCGAGATTGTGCTGTACGAAACTGGTGTTGAAAGGTGTCGGATTAATTCCTATTTGAAATGGTCGTAATGCACTAATCGTTCCGTCCTTGAAGGTGGCAATCGGAACAATCGAAAAAATATCAGCAATTTCGTCCGGAAATCCAAGCGTTGCTATGGGCTGTCCTACACGTAGGTTTGTTGCATGTTCCCGAGGCAGTAATCGAGGGACCAGTTCTGTCGATTCCACCACAATCACGGCAACATCTGGCGACAAGGCAGTTCCATCGTAGTTAGGATGTTCGAAGTATGTAGTCGGAAAGTATGTATCAGAACCTCCAATGCGTGTTCCTGACTTGGTGGCGAAAACCCGCCAGTTTGTTGTGGTCGGGGAGTTGATAAAATCGTTGATTCCTCTGATTACATGCGCGTTTGTCCAGATTGCGTCCGAATAGTGAGCACGGAATCCTGTGCCGATAACATAGTTGGAGCCATAAACCTGCAGTCCCAAAGCAAAGATGTAGTCGTTAATAGGCACTTCATCGAGAACATCTGCCCAATTTAGCGGAGACCCGGACCCACCATCGCCAGTGGAACCTGCTGGCCCGGCTGGCCCGGCTGGCCCGGCTGGCCCTGGTTGACCATCTGATCCGGCTGGTCCCTGTGGTCCGGCTGGTCCGGCTGGCCCAGTTGACCCAGCTGGCCCGGCCGGACCCTTACTACCTTCACATGCTACGACTACCGAGAACAAAAAGAATGACGTTAAAAACGACCTAATTATGGTAGAAACAGTCACTGGTAGTTCCTTTCTTCGCTGAGACGTTACGGCTGCTTCTTTAAAGGTAAGAACAGTAATATCTGTTCTCTTTAACTACGGTGACTTACCCTATCCCTGCGTTGACATCATGTCAACGAAGTTTAAACTAAATAAACAATGTAGATTTCAATCTAATACACTACCCAGGATTCAACGGGTTTTCAGGTTGCCTCTTGTCGCTGAAAACTTGCAAGAAGATACGTAAACGGATCTTTGTAGGTGCCTATGCAGGCGTCACGGCTGCTCCGCATCCATGCCCGGCCGGATGCCGATTTCCTGCCCGAGCTTCTCCCACAGATCGGGTGGAATGGTATCGGTGGCGGCCTCGTACGCATCGTGTACGTGCCGGATACTCGCCGGTCCGAACATGACTACGCTTTCAACCGGCGCCGCCAGGCAGAACTGAATGGCGAGATGCCGGATGTTGACGCTGTTTTTGCGGCACCAGGTCCAGACCCTGTGCGCGCGCGGCTCGGAGCCGGGATGCATGCCCCGCTCCCGTTCCGGATCGGGCTCCAATCCCGTGAGGAGCCCCATGCCCTGCACGCTGGCGAGAATGATCCCGGTGCGTTGTTTCTTTGCCGCCGGAAAGATCGTGGCGGCGGCCGACTGGTTGATCAGCGTATAGTCCAGGAAGGTCAGGGACACATCGCTGATGCCTTCGTCAATCAGCCGGACGTGCCAGTCGTGTGACCGGGCGCCGAGCCCGATGTTCCTGACCACCCCCTGCGACTTCAGCTCGCGCAGCACGTCGAAAACCGCGCCTTCGCGTAACAACTCGTCCATGTCGGACGGATCGTGTACGAGTACGGAATCGAGGTAGTCCGTCTTCAGGGATCGCAGACTGCGGTCCAGGCTCCACCGGGCGCCCCCCCCGGTGAAGTCCTTCCTGCGTTCGGGATGGGTGCCGATCTTGGCCTGCAGATAGTAGGAGGACCGGGGTACGCCGGACAGCGCCTCACCCCATTTTTCCTCGTGATGGCCCGGGTAAGTATCGAAGTAGTTAATACCCAGCGACAGGGCGGTCTGGATCGCTTCGACCGCCTCGGGGCTTTCGTGCAGAAAAGCGGCTCCCATGGCCAGGGCCGCCGGACGCATGCCGGTTCGCCCGAACGATCGGGCGGGTAGGTTGTTCACGTACGCTTTCGATTACCGTCTGTCCGTATCAGGGGAATCATCGACTTCCTCTCCTGTATCGTCCTCCACGGCGGGTTCATCTTCGTCTTCGATATCGAAGTCCGTATCGTCGTCCTCCAGGTCGATATCATCGTCGTCCTCGGCTTCGTCGCCGTCGTCAACTGTTTGTGCCGACGCTGTCTCGTCCTCTTCTGCTTCTTCTTCGACTTCGTCAGCGTAGTCCACGTCTACTTCGGACGTTTCCTCTTCGAACGCAGCCTCCGCATCCTCACCTTTTTCTACTTCCGTTTCGTCATCAGCGGCTGCCTCGGTGTCTCCTGCTCCGCCCTCCTCCCCATCCTCGGCGCTGGCTTCCTCCGCAACATCGATTTCCTCTTCGGTTTCTTCTGCTTCGTCCGCTTCCTCGGCCTCCGTCGCTTCGATGTCCTCACCGTCTAATTCGTCGGCGACGGCGTCATCGTCATCTCCCGATCCATCCGCATCCGCTGCTTCTTCCCCTTTATACTCTTCGGCCTCGACCTCTTCCTCACCATCATCGATCTCATCGACAGCCGCGTCCTCGATCTCGTCTTCGGCTTCCACCGGTTCGGCGTCATCCCAGTCGACTTCCGCCACCACGGCTGCCGCGACGGCCTCTTCGACGCCATACTCCTCGTCCGCTTCCTCGGAATCCGCGTCCTCATCTGATTCCTGCGGCATCTCGACTTCACCCACTTCGACCGCGAACGTGACGTATTCGAACCAGCCTTCGCCCTGGTTGGCGAAACGATGCGCGACGCCCGGGAGCACAT
Organism: Gemmatimonadota bacterium; assembly: GCA_026706345.1. Lineage (NCBI taxonomy): Bacteria > Pseudomonadati > Gemmatimonadota > Gemmatimonadota bacterium. The sequence goes on from JAPOYX010000237.1 coordinate 51,002, forward strand.
GGGCCGCGGATCCATCGGTGACCAGTTGCCGGTTTCCGTCAGCTTCCTCGATGGTACCATAGCCGCTGAGCACGTAATGGACGAGTTCGATCCCGTCCAACTGCTGCCAGTCGGTGCCCTGCCGTCCCTGGACGGCATAGCGGGTCACACCGTGCACGCGCTGGAGCACGCCACCTTCGCTGGCCGGGACTTCCTCCTCGCGCAGCAGCAGCGGCCAGGACACAGTGCCGCCTTCCAGCACCACGGGATGGACGTCGCGCCAGTCGCGGACCGCGGGGGTGCCCTCCCGGATCTCGTCCAGCGGGCAGCTGACGATGAGATGCTCCATCCATCCATCCCCGTCGTTGAACGCCTGGTGAGGCACGTTGACGGGCATGTAGACGGCCGTGCCGTCCCGGACGTCCACCTTGTCGTCCCCGATGGTCAGTTGGCCTCGCCCCCGAAGGATGAAATACAGCTGCTCGATGCTGTCGTGCTGGTGGTGGTCCGAATGCTGATGGCCCTGCAGCCCGTGCTTGACGAAGCTGTTGATCCCATGCAGCCGGTTCACTTCCGGCGGAGATGTTTCATCCTTGTCATGGGACTGGTACAGCGTCCATACCAGCGCGCTGATATGCCCCACGTAAGGTGCCTGGTCGCGCCAGTTTCGCACGCGGATACTCATGATATCTCCTTTGGGGTTCGGCTACTTCTCCCCGAAACGGGATTCGTGTACAGCACCCTGTCGAATCAATCGTTCGATCTCATCCTCTGCGTAGCCGCATTCCGCAAGCACTGCGCGCGTGTGTTCGCCCCGGACGGGCGGCGGGAGCGGCGCATCGGCGTCCGGCGCGTCCGTACGATACGGCGCTTTCACCTGCCGGCTCTCCGATCGGTCGGACGCCACGAGGCTGTAAAACGGATTTCGATACTGTATATAAGGATCGCGCGGTAGCTCGTCAAGGTTGTAAATGGCCGCACAGGGCACGTCGGCTTCCCCCAGTCGCCGGTCCCATTCCCGGCAGGTCGCCGTGGCAAAAACGGTGCGGAGTTTTTCCTGTATCTCGGCCGCCCTGCTCAACCGCATCACGGAAGACCAGTCCCGCCATTCGTTCAGTCCCAGGACATCGCAGAGGCGGGTCCAGAAATGGTCCTCGTGGATGATCCCCAGGCTGATGTGACGGCCGTCCGAAGTCTCGAAAACGCCGTAGTGCGGAATGTTTCCGAGAAACTGTTCCTGCGCCGCGTCCGGGTCCTGTGCCTCGGCGGCGATATCGAGGGCCATCCAGGAAAGGATGCAGTCGGTCATGGACAGGTCGATGAAACGCCCCTCCCCGGTGGCCGTACGGTGCATCAGCGCGGCGGAGACGGCCAGCGCGGCGTACAGGCCGGAGGACAGGTCCGAAATCAGCACAGGAGGGACCGCGGGCGGATCGCCGCGTCCCAGCAGGCCGCCGATCGCGAGATAGTTGATGTCATGGCCCGTGCGGTTCCGGTACGGACCCTCCTGTCCGAACCCCGATATCGCGCAGTAGACGATGGCGGGATTCAGGTGTCTTGCCGATGGGTAATCCACGCCGAGTCGTTCAGCCACGCCGGGCCGGAATCCTTCCAGCACGACGTCGGCCCGGGTGATCAGGCGGCTCATGACCTCCCGCCCCGCATCGTTCTTCAGATCGATCACGATGTCCCGCTTGCCGCGGTTCACGCTCGCGAAGGCCGGGGGAAAGCCGCGCAGGGGATCGCCGCCGGGCGGTTCCACCTTGATCACCCGGGCGCCCAGGTCGGCAAGCAGCATGGAACAGTACGGACCCGGCAATTGCGTGGTGAGATCCACTACCAGGTAGTCGGTCAGTGCGGGAATCATGAGGGGTCGGACACGTCTTGCACCGCGACGGCCAGCCCGTCGCGCCACGCGTCGAGCTGCGCGAGGCCGTAGCTTTCGTCACCGTGACAGTGCGTTGTCCCGGTAGCCGATGTTCCCCTGTCGTACACGACGATGCAGGGGTCTGTTCCCCGGGTATCGGCCGCCTTGAACCCGGCCGGAGCGAGGGAGACGCGGCGGTCGTAGTCCACCCAGCCTTCCCGTTCCCAGCCTACGGACAGCCAGTGGACGACCCGGGTGCAGTCGTCCCGGAAAGGATTGACCAGGTCCGCCACAATATCGGTCGTGATCACCAGCGATGATCGGGACTGGATGATATGATCCTTCAGAACCTGCGCCGGGGACGCGTCCTGGCTAAGGACGGCTACGGCGCCGGCCCGCATGCATCCCAGGACGGATTCCCACCAGGCAACGCATGCCGGAAGCAGGATGAATACCCGGTGGTCCGGACGCACGCCGTGACGGTACAGCACGTGGGCGACCTTCTCCGAACGGATCTTCAGGTCCAGGAAGGTCACGTCCGTCGCCACGCCGTCGGGCTTTTGCCATTGCAGGGCGACTTTGCCCGGGTCCTCCGCGCACCGATCGACGATATCCACCGCGAAATTGGAAACGGCTTCTGTCATGATATGCAATATTCCGTCTTCACGCGCGCCGGTCGACGATATCCACCGCGAAATTGGAAACGGCTTCCGTCATGATATGCACAATCCTGTCCTTGTAAGCACTATTCCGTCCTCAAGCTCGACGGGCGGACGGTATGCACGATCCCGCCTCCCTGCGTGCGCCTCACCCTGCGTGCGCCGGCCGGGCCGGTCAATCCATCAACAGGCCACCGTTGACGTCCAGGATCTCGCCGGTGATATGGCGCGACCGGTCCGATGCCAGGAACAGCGCCGCCTCGGCCACGTCCCGCGGTTCCCCCTTGCCTCCCAGGGGGATCGCATCCACAAACGATTGATCGTGGTTAGCGGTCAGGGCGGTATCTATGATCCCGGGCGCAATGGCGTTGACCCGTACGCCGCAGGGCGCCAGTTCCCGGGCCAGCGACTTGGTCAGGCACTCGATTCCGGCCTTCGATACCGAGTACGGCGCGCCCGACACCACGCCGCCGGTCTTTCCCGCCACCGAGGCCAGATTGATTACCGCGCCGGACTGCTGCGCCTTCATCGTGGGCAGCAGGGCTTTCGCCAGCAGAAAAGGTCCCTTGAGATTAACGGCCATCACACGGTCCCATTCTTCCTCCGTGCACTGTTCCACCGACCTGAATACGGCCAGGCCCGCGTTGTTCACGAGTATATCCACGCGGCCGGAATCCGCGAGGACGCCGTCCACCAGGGCCTCGATCTCCGCGCCCGACGAGACGTCGGCGCGTACCGCCTTCGCCGCATGGCCTTCCCGATTCAGTTGATGGGCCGTCTCGCCGGCCCGGGCTTCGTCGATATCCACAGCCACGACCGAAGCGCCTTCTTCCGCGAAGATCCCGCATATCGCCCGGCCGATACCCTGTCCGCCGCCGGTGACGATTGCCGTGCGTCCCTGCAGTATCATGAGAGCACCCTTTCCTCGAACATTCTGGTGAATTCCTGTACGTCCAGCGCGGTGCACACCCTGGCGTTGGGTTCGCCCCACCTTGCCGAACGTAGATCGGCGACCGTCATCCCCGTGGTGAGATCACCGGCGGTTTCCACGTCCACCCGCGCGGGCACCAGTGTGACGAGATCTTCCCGAATGGCGACGGCCACGGCCAGGGGATCGTGGAGGAAGCAGCCGTTGACGCCCCGGTTGCGCCGGTGGAACGCGACGTAACGGGCGGTGCAGTCGCGAACGAAAGTCGCCCTGGCGCCTCCCTCCTGCGCATGGCGGTCTATCATTTCGGCGTCCAGGAGCGCCTGCCTGGTCACATCGAGGGGAACGAAGACCAGGGGGATCCCGGAATCGCAGACGATCTGCGCGGCGTGGGGGTCGGCGTGGATGTTGAACTCCGCCACGGGGGACACGTTGCCCCCGGTCTCGAAGGCGCCGCCCATGATGATGATTTGCCGGAGACCCCGCATTCGATCCGGATCCCGCATTATGGCCCGCGCGACGTTGGTGAGCGGGCCCACGGCGACCAGGCTCAGTTCATCCGGGTACCGGCCTGCCCGTTCCAGGATCATATCGACGGCGTGCACGGGACTCACCCGTTGCACCGGATCCGGGTATATGCGGACTCCCTTCGCGTCCTTCAGGCGGGTCACGTCGCCCAGCCCGTCGGTTCCGTGGATATCCCCGGCGAAGGCAAGCTCGCGGACGAGCGGCCGGTCCTCCCCCCTGGCCACTTCCGGCGCGGAAGGGGCATTGAGTACGCCCAACGTGATGTGTATGTTGCGCATGCAGTGGTCGAGGGGCGTGTTGCCGCATACCCCGGTAATGGCCTCGACGTGCAGTTCGGGGGACCGCATGGCCAGCATAATGGCCAGGGCGTCGTCGACCCCTGTGTCGGTGTCCAGGATGATACGGACGGGCATGCGGGCTCCGTCGTGTGAGGGTTCAGGGCCGCTGCCGGTCCTTCAGGGCTGCTGCCGGTCCGCCGGCTCGCGCAGTATGGGATAGTAAGTCGCGTCCTCGAGCACATCATCCATAAGGGCCCACGCGACCAGGCCGTCGTCGGACCGGGGTTCCAGCAGGTAGAAGACCAGCCTGCCCAGTTGCTGGTCTACCGGCACGACCAGCGTGCCGGCTTCCAGCGTCCGGACCACGGGCTCGTACGCGCCGGAAAGAGTCCGCTCGTGTCTTCCTTGGAAGGGCCGCTCGGCCGCCCGCGTCGAATCGATTCTGAATCGCTCCAGCGCCATCTCACGCGGACCGGAGAGTTCCTCGAACCAGACTCCATGGGCCCCGAGCCGTTCGATCACGACGGCCAGGGAGGGTGGCACGAAATAGGTCCTGGGGGCGCGCTCTGTCTCCACCGCGGCGAATTGTCCATACTCGTACATCGAAGTCGGAATCAGCGTTTCTTCCCTGAGATACATGACCTCGCCGGTGTACGGGTTACGGGTTTCCGAGACTTCACCCAGCAGGATGTCGACCGGTTTCGCGGACCGGGCGAACTCGGAACGGACGGCCATATCCCGACCCACGACCGTTTCCAGGTCGACCGTTTCGAGGGTCTGGCGGATCAGGGCCGCGTGCCGGTGGGCGTAGTGCAGGTTCTCCTTCACGAACGCCAGGGTGGCCAGGATGCGCTCTTCAAACGTCGCGTAGGAATAGGCTTCGCTCAGTATGGCGATACGGTTTCGGAGCCCCACGTAGTTGTTGTTGAACCGGGGTCGATGATCGAAGGTATACCAGCCCGGTTCACGGGTCGATCCGGCCCTCGGCACGTTTCCGTAATAGTAGAATTCCCATCCGTAGGTCTCCCGGATGGCGTCGCGCACTTCGGGCAGCCACCGCTCCCGCAACAGGTCGATGATGGGATCGGCGGTATTCGGGTTGAGCGGCGGCGAGTAGGTCAGGTGATAGCCGTGCACGGTGCCGTTGGTCGTGTGGAGATCGATGAGCACGTGGGGATCGTATTCGTTCATGAGCCGCACGAGGGACCGCGCCTCGGGGGCGTCCAGCTTCATGTGGTCGCGATTGAGGTCGAAACCCTGGGCGTTGGGGCGCTGTCCCATGCCCCCTACGGGTCCATGTTGACGGGGCCGGTTGTACAGGCTGATCCGCTCGTTGCCGTCGGCGTTGTAGATGGGTGCCATAAGTACCACCAGCGAATCGGCCCAGTCGGCGTATGCGCCGGAAGCCAGTTCCCGGATCAGCATCAGCAGGGCTTCCTTGCCGCAGACCTCTCCCGCGTGGATGTTCGCCTGGACGAATACCCGCGTTCTGCCGGTCCCGGCAACCTCCCCGGGGGTCGCATCCCAGACGTCGCCATAGACGAGCAGGGGCAATTTCCGGCCTTCGGTCGTGTAACCGAATTCAGTCAGATGGAGCCGGTCGGAGGCAAGCACGGCGGCCCGAAGGAACGACATGACCTCTTCGTACCGCGTCGTCTCGTCGAAATAGGAGAACTCGGCGCGGGTCTGGAGTTCGGAAACATCGTAGTCCTGGGCGGTAGCCGTGTTAACGGCCGCCAGGACCAGCGCCAATGCAGTGAGAAATCGATACATGGGATCGTACCTTGCCCGCAAAGGAGTTTATGGGCATTCATAAACCAGGACGAGTCGGTTTCAGTGCTGCGCTTCTGCGGCGGCGGGTCAATGCACCTGGAAGAACTCGATCACCTCGCCGCTGGGGCCTTTGAAGAAGGCGATGGTCACATCCAGTCCCCCGAGATTCAGGTCTTTCGGCTCGACTGTCACTTCATATCCATGGGCCCGGACATGTTCGATCGCGGCCCGCGTATCCGTCGTGGCCAGGGCGATATGCGTGACCGGGTCGTTGGGCGCTTCGCCTCCCGGCGACGGGGTCTCGCCTGTGGGCTGGAATAACTCGATGTGGCTGCCGTCCCCGGCGTCGAGGAGCATGATCCTGCGCTCCTCCGGTCCGAATTCCGCCACGAATTTCATCCCGAGGACATCCCGGTACAATTGCAGCGACGCGTCCCAGTCCCTTGACTGGATGGCCACGTGATGCGTACCGCAGCCGGGAATCGCCTGGTTCTTCGTTCCCACTGGCATGGGCGTAATCTCCCGTTGTCTTGCCTACCTTGCTATTGCGTCTGGCTGGATGATTTAAGTGCCCTGGCGCTGACGCCCAACACGCCGAGAAACCCCTCGGAATCCTTGTGGTCGAAGTCTCCCACGCCCTCCATGGACGCCGTCGTCTCGGAATAGAGCGAGTGAGGGACGTCTTCGGCCGACACGAAGGACACGCGTCCCTTGTACAGTTCGACCCGGATGGTCCCCGTGGCGAGCCGGTTGAACACGTCCACGGAGGCCCGGAGAGCCTGGGTGGACGGATCGTACCAGTAGCCCTGGTAGATCTGCTCCGCGATCACCACCGAGGTCTGGTCGAAGGTACGCCGCGCGCGACGGTCGAGAATGAGCTGCAGCAGGAACTCGTAGCACTGTCCGAGGAGCGTCATGGCCGGCGATTCATAGACGCCCCGGCTCTTGATGCCAACGAACCGGTTCTCCACCGTGTGGATGCCGATCCCGATGCCGTTTCTGCCGCCGATCCGGTTGGCCGTTTCGATGGCCGACAGCGGCGTGACCGGATCTTCGTTTATCCGGACCGGTACGCCCCGTTCGAATCGAACGGCCAGGAGTTCGGGCTCATCGGGTGCTTCACGGGGATGGACCCCCATGCCGGGCGTGATGAAACCGGCCGGGGTTTCGAGCGACTCGAGACGGCCGGCCTCGTGGGTCAGTCCGAGGATATTGGCATCCGTGGAATAGGGTTTTTCATGGGAAGCCTGTATCGGCAACTCCCGGTTCTCACAGAAGTCGATCATTTCCTTCCGCCCGGGGAAATCGTCCAGGAAAGCCTGATCCCGCCAGGGGGCGTAGACATCTACCGATGGATCGATCATGTTGGCGACGAGTTGAAACCGGACCTGGTCGTTCCCGCGGCCGGTCGCGCCGTGGGACAGGATATCGATGCCGCGCTTCTTGAGCTCGGGCAGCAGGGTCCGCACGGTGATATGTCTGGCTATTCCGGTCGTGTTCCAGTAGCTCCCCTCGTACATGGCCTGGCACTGGATGACCTCGACGCCGGCCCGCGCCAGTTCTTCCTTCGCATCCACGATCACGGCTTCCTTCGCGCCGCACCGCATCATGCGTTCCGCGACATAGTCGATGCGTTCTTCGTCCGGCTGGCCGAGATCGGCCGTAACGCAGACGACGTCGACGTCGTGGTCCGCGAGCCAGCGCGTAACCGTACAACTGTCCAGTCCGCCGGATACCGCCGCCCCGACGGTCCTGCCCTTCAGACTGCTCAGATCCATGATTCGCAACTCCCGAGATAGCCGGTTGGCAAGGTATGCGACCGAAATCTCGAAGTAACGCGCACTCAGGTCAAAAGTCAAGGTACTATTCGGGAATCCGACCCTTCGTCAAGGGCTTTACCATCCGGTTCCCAACCCTACAATTCATTTGCCTTCCCGGGCGGGCGGGCCTATCTTCTTTGGCGGGTTGAAACGGGAGATGAACCTGCGTTTCGGCGTTCGCCTGATCAGGCTTCGGACACTGTTCAACCACCCGTGTCGAGATAGTCGCCAGAGGGAGGATTTCGCTTGGATCTCTTGCGCGAGTTTCATGGTCCGAACGCCGGCTACGTGATCGCGTTGTACGAGCGGTACCTCGAGGATCCCGATTCCGTCGACGCGGCCACCCGTGAGCTCTTCTCCCGGCACGTGCCCTCCCTGGACGGTGATCCTTCCGGCGGGCCGTCTGCTGATTTCCCCGCCTGTCCCGCCGATATCGACCAGATTGTATTCATCGCCAATCTGGCCCAGAACGTCCGCGAATATGGACATCTCGGCGCTCACCTGGATCCCCTGGCCGACCCCAGGTACTTTCCCTATTCCGTTTTCGCGACCGAGGACGACACGGCGCTGGGCGACCCTCTGACGGAACTGGAACTCCAGGCGCAGGGCGTGACGGAAGAGACGATGCGCCAGCTTCCTTCTTCCCTGATCGGCGGTCCGGTGAGCAGACAGTGCGGCAACGCGTCCGAGGCTCTCAGGAGACTGAAGCGCGTCTATTCGTCCACCACCGGTTACGACTACATGCACATCGAAGTCCCTGGAGAACGGGAATGGCTGCAGGAGGCGGCGGAAACGGGGCGGTTCAGGCCCTCGGAGGACAACGACAGCGCGCTGGCCATCCTGGACCGTCTCACGGAGGTGGAGGTCTTCGAGCAGTTTCTGCACCGGACCTTTCCCGGCAAGACCCGGTTCTCCATCGAAGGCCTGGACACCATGATCCTCATCCTGGACGGGGTCATTGCCGAGGCCGCGGAGAACAACACCAGCAACATTCTGATCGGCATGGCCCACCGGGGCCGGCTCAACGTGCTCGCCCATATACTGCACAAACCCTACGAACACATCCTGGCCGAATTCCGGGACCCGGTCCGGCGGGTCAACAAGACCGGAAACGACACGGGGTGGACCGGCGACGTGAAGTATCACAGCGGCGCCCAGCGGATGTACCAGGACGATACGGGCGCGGAAGTGGATCTGCATATCCATCTTGCGCCGAACCCCAGCCACCTGGAAGCCGTCAATCCGGTGCTGGAGGGCATGGCCCGCGCCGCGGGGACGATCGTCAACCTGCCGGGGGACGTCCGGCCGCTGCCCGAGCGGAACCTGCCCATCCTGATCCATGGCGACGCGGCCTTCGCGGGCCAGGGCGTCGTGGCGGAAACCTTCACGCTGTACCGCGTCCCGGGTTTTCGTACGGGCGGTACGATACACCTCATCACCAACAACCAGCTCGGATACACCACGCCGTCGGAACAGTCCCGCAGCACCCTGTACGCCAGCGACATCGCGCGGGGATTCGAGATACCCATTATCCATGTCAACGCCGATGACCCCATGGCCTGCCTGGAGGCCGCAAGGATCGCCTACGCCTACCGCGTCAAGTTCCGCAAGGACTTCCTCATCGATCTGGTGGGGTACCGCCGGCACGGCCACAACGAGGGCGACGATCCTTCGCTCACCCATCCCAGTCTCTACCGGCGGATCGAAGCCCATCCGACGGTGAGGAAGCTGTGGGCCGAACGGCTCGTGTCGGCGGGACGGATCGAGGCGGAAAAGCCGGAGGAAATGGTCGCCGACCGCATGAACGGCATGCAGACGATGCTGGATGAACTGAAACCGGAAGAAGTGCTGGTGGAACCCTACTACAAGACCCCGAGATCGGGCACCGCGAAGCGCACACGCTCTTCCGTTTCCATGCGGCGTCTCAAGAACCTGAATAAAGCGCTCTGGACGTTCCCGGAAAACTTCGCCCTGCATCCCAGGCTGAACCGGGTGATCGAACGGCGGCGGCGGGCGCTGGACGACGTGGACGCACGGAAAATAGACTGGGCCCTAGCGGAGACCCTCGCCTTCGCCTCCATCATCGAGGATGGGGTTCCGGTCAGACTTACGGGCCAGGATGTGGAGCGGGGGACCTTCAGCCAGCGGCACAACGTGCTGCACGACTACAAGACCGACCTGGCCTGGACGCCGCTGCGCCGGCTGCCGCAGGCGCACGCCTCCTTCGAGACGCGAAACACGCCACTGACCGAGTACGCCGCCCTGGGATTCGAATACGGGTACAGCATCCAGGCGCCGGAGCGTTTCGTACTCTGGGAAGCCCAGTACGGCGACTTCGTGGACGGCGCCCAGATCATCATCGACGAATTCCTCGTTTCCGGCCGCGCCAAGTGGGGACAGACCTCGTCCCTGACCATCCTGCTCCCCCACGGATTCGAGGGACAGGGGCCGGATCATTCCAGCGGACTCATGGAACGTTTCCTCTCCTTCGGCGCCGATTTCAATATCCGGGTCGCCAACTGTACCACGGCCTCCCAGTACTTCCACCTGCTGCGGCGCCAGTCGAGGCTCCTGGAGTCCGACCCGCTGCCCCTGATCATCATGACGCCCAAGAGTCTGCTGCGCCATCCGGACGTGGCTTCTTCGGCACGGGAACTGGCGGAGGGAAAATGGAGGCCGATCATCGAAGACGGCAGGGCGGAGGCAAATCCCGAAAAGATCCGCCGGCTGGTGTTCTGCAGCGGCAAGGTGTATGTCGACCTGATGAACGACGAGCAATGGAAAAGCGCAACGCACGCCGCGGTCGTTCGTATAGAACAACTCTATCCGGTGGCGACGGACCAGCTGGTGAAGATCATAGGCCGGTATGCCAATCTGGAGGAAGTCGTCTGGCTCCAGGAAGAACCGGAGAACATGGGCGCCTGGGACTACATCCGCAAGGTCCTGGAATCCGCCCTGGATGGCCGGTGTCCGATTTACCGCGTTTCCCGTCCGCCGAGCGCGGTTCCCTCGGAGGGCTCGACGGCCATTCACAACCGGAACCAGCAGAACCTCGCCAAAATGGCCTTTGCCATGGGCGCATCGGGAAATATCGAGATGAATTGACAGATCGCGGCGCCTGGCGCATCTTGTTCGCTTCGGGGATGAGTCCGGCGATTCGGGCATGTTGTCCGGCATTTCGCGCATGTTGCCGGACACGTCCCTTCCTGCTGGTCGAAAAAAGTTGTATCGCGGATGTCCCGGCGGCTGAAACAGTCTGTCGCAAATGAAATGAATACCCAGGGAGAGTGAAATGGCCATCGACATCACCGTGCCGCAACTGGGTGAATCCATCGTGGAAGCAACCGTCATCCAATGGTTCAAAAAGGAAGGCGATTCGGTTACGGTGGGCGAGGCGCTCCTGGAACTGGAAACCGAAAAAGTCACGCTCGAGGTAAACGCCAACGATAGCGGCGTCCTGACGCGCATCGAACGGGCGGCGGGCGAGGACGTCCAAATCGGCGACCTGCTCGGGGTACTCGACGATAGCGCCGCGGCCGATGCGACGGAGGCCGGCGCGGACACCCCTGACGCGGAGGCCCCGGATGCGGCGAATGAAGCCGAAAGGCCGGTGGACGATACGGACGAGCCTGTCACGGCAGTCGCCGGCGACGCGGGTACTGAGGAGCAGCCCGAGGCCCTTTCGGACGACCGGATAACCCCCGTGGCGCGGCGCATGGCGGACGAAGCGGGCATATCCCTTTCCGGCGTGGAAGGGACGGGGATGGGCGGTAGAATACGCCGGGAGGACGTGGAACGGGCCGTAACGGAACGAAAGGAAAAAGCGGTTGCCGAGACGGCGGGGCCGGACGCGCCTGCCGAGACATCCGCCGATCCGGTACGGGAGACCGTCGAACCGAAAACGGGTGCCGGGGAAACCATGCGTCCGACCGGAAGCGCCGCCGGCGCCGGGACGGCCGATGACGAACGGGAGGAGATCGTACCCATGTCCCGGCGGCGTCGCACCATCGCCAGCCGGCTCGTGGAAGCGCAGCAGACCGCGGCGATGCTGACGACCTTCAACGAGATCGACATGAGCACGGTGATGACGATACGCCGCAGGAACCGGGAGGCCTTCGAGGAACGGCACGGCGTGCGGCTGGGATTCATGTCCTTTTTCGTCAAGGCCGTGATCGGGGCGCTCAAGGACTTTCCGGAGCTCAACGCCGAAATCCGCGGGGACTCGATCGTCAGGAAACACTACTACGACATCGGGATCGCGGTGGGCGCCGAAGACGGGCTCGTGGTACCGGTCCTGCGGGACGCGGACCGTATGTCATTCGCGGAGATCGAGAGCAATATCAGACAGTACGCGGCAAAGGCGGGCGAGGGCAAACTGTCGCTGGAGGACCTGCGCGGGGGCACCTTTACGATTACGAACGGCGGGGTTTTCGGTTCGATGCTGAGCACGCCCATCCTGAACCCTCCGCAGGTGGGCATACTGGGACTCCACCGAATCGACGACCGGCCCGTGGCCGTCGACGGAGAGGTGGTGATCCGGCCCATGATGTACGTGGCGCTGAGCTACGATCACCGGATCATTGACGGCCGGGAAGCCGTGCAGTTCCTGGGAAAGGTAAAGTCCCTGATCGAAGTGCCCGCGGCTTTGCTGCTCGAAGTGTGAAGTTCTGACGGAGATTTACCTGATTCCGGGAGGGGCTGATGGCCTGGTGGGTCTGGATTATTGGCGGCGTGTTGCTCTGTCTGGCCGAGATGGCCACGCCGGGCGCCTTTTACCTGCTGTTCTTCGGCGTCGCGGCGCTCGTAGTCGGCGTGCTGGCCTGGGCGGGCCTGGTGGAGACGACCTGGGTTCAGTTTCTCCTGTTTTCGGTCTTTTCCATCGCCTCTCTCGTCCTGTTCCGGCGGACACTGACCGAAAGGCTGAATCCTCAAGAGCCCGCCACGAAGATCAACACCCTGGAGGGAGAATCCGGCAGGGCCCTTGAGGACATCCCGGCCAGCGGCACCGGCAAGGTGGAAGTGCGGGGCACGGGCTGGAACGCCGTGAACAAGGGCGAATCGCTTATCGAAAAGGGACAGGCCTGCGTGGTCGAACGCGTTGAAGGCGTTTCACTCTGGGTAAAGGGCGCGTAAAAGCCCGGATGGTAGCGGGGGTTATGTACGACCTCGCCCGTTTCTAATCGCGCCGGAAGGAACCTGTAATGGAAGGTCTGATAGTAACCATCGTCGTCGCGGTCGCGGCGATCATATTCCTGAGAAACCTGATCATCGTCGTGCCGCAGCAGGAAGCCCGCGTGATCGAAAGGCTGGGCAAATACAGCAAGACGCTGAACGCCGGTTTCTACATCCTGTTGCCCTTCGTGGACCGGGTAGCCTACCGGCACACGCTGAAGGAGCAGTCCATCGACATCCCCGAACAGCTCTGCATCACGCGGGACAACGTCCAGGTCGGCGTGGACGGTGTACTCTACATGCAGGTGCTGGACGCCGAGCGGGCTTCCTACGGCATAGCCGATTACGACATGGCCATCACGCAACTCGCCCAGACCACCCTGAGAAGCGAAGTCGGGAAGATCGACCTGGACAAAACCTTCGAAGAGCGGGGCGCCATCAACTTTGCCGTCGTCAGCGAACTGGACAAGGCGTCCGATCCCTGGGGCGTAAAGGTCCTGCGGTACGAAATCAGAAACATCAATCCGCCCCGGGACGTCCTGGAAGCCATGGAGAAACAGATGCGGGCGGAGCGCGAAAAACGGGCGGCGATCCTGAATTCGGAGGGGATGCGCGACTCCAACATCAACCAGGCCGAAGGCGAGAAGCAGAAAGTCATCAAGGAATCCGAGGCCAAGAAGCAGCAGCAGATCAACGAGGCCGAGGGCGAAGCCCAGGCCATCCTCACCGTCGCCAACGCCACGGCCGAGGGCGTCCGCGCCATAGCGGGCGCCATCAAGTCGGATGGAGGCGACGAGGCCGTGCAGCTGCGGGTGGCCGAGCAGTACATCGAAACCTTCGGCAACCTGGCCAAGTCGGGCAACAGCCTGATCATACCCTCCAATCTCAGTGACGTCAGTTCCATCATCGCGTCGGCCATGTCCGTGATCAAGCACGACCGGGCGGCGGACAACGGCGACCGGGCGGCGGACAACGGCGACCGGGGACGCGTCTAGCTTACGACCACACGCGGTCCGGCCAAGTCCGACGGCGCCGGGCTACGTCCGAAGGCGCCGAGCCACGTCGGAAGGCGCGCGGCTTCGCGTTTGTCGGCCGCGCCATCAACCACTGGAGGACCCCGGAGCGTTTCGATACCATGTCCAACCGACCGAAGATCGCCGCGATCACGACCATCTACCACCCCTATGCCCACACCCAGCACATTGTGGACCGCTTCCTGGAGGGATACGGCTGGGCGGGCCGGCACCACCACCCGCCCATGGACCTGGTATCCCTGTACGTGGACCAGGTGCGCGAGAACGATCTCAGCAGGGACCGGGCCGCCCGGTTCCCCCAGATGAAGATATACCCCACGGTCGCCGACGCCCTAACCCTGGGCGGGGATTCGCTGCAGGTGGACGGCGTCCTCCTGGTGGGCGAGCACGGCGAGTATCCGGCCAACGAGAAGGGGCAGCGGCTCTATCCGCGTTACGAACTGTTCCGCGAGATCGTGGAGGTATATGAAAGCAGCGGCCGGTCCGTTCCCATTTTCAATGACAAGCACCTGTCGTGGAACTGGGATTGGGCCAGGGAGATGTACGACACGTCGCAGCGGCTGGGATTCGCCTTCATGGCGGGGTCGAGCCTGCCGGTGACCTGGCGGACGCCGTCGGTCGACATGCCGCTGCACGCCGAGGTGGAAGAGGCCGTATGCGTATGCTACGGCGGGGTCGACAGCTACGACTTCCACGGCCTGGAGACCCTGCAGTGCATGGTCGAGCGGCGAGGCGGCGGCGAGCCGGGCGTAGCCTGGCTCCACGCCTGGCGCGGCGAGGCCTTCTGGGAAGCCTACCACGACGAAGAGTGGTCCCGCGAGCTATTCGAAGCGGCACTCTGTCGCAGTCACACGCTGAAACCCTCCCGCGACGGCTTCAACAACATCTTCCCGACCATCAACGAGATGAAGCGGATGGTGGAAGACCCCGTGGCCTATACCTACGAGCACCGTGACGGGCTCAGGTGCACCATGATCCTCTTCAACGGACTGGTGGAGGATTTCAATTTCGCGGCGCGCCTCGCGGGCCGGAGCGAGCCGCTGTCGACGCAGATGTACCTGCCCATGCCGCCCGCGCGCACCTCGCTGGCCAACTTCTTCTCGCCGCAGGTCAACAACGTGGAGCAGATGTTCCTCACCGGCGAGGCCGCCTATCCCGTCGAGCGGACCCTGCTGACGACCGGCCTGACCGCGGCTGGGGTCGACAGCCTGCACGAGGGACAGGTTCGGTTGGAAACGCCCCATCTCGACGTCGCCTACCCGGCGCCCGAAAACTCCACGTTCTGGAGATATTGACATCATGCCCAAACGGCTCGCCGTGATCAGTTCCATCTACACGTATCTGTCCCACACGCAGCATTTCGCGGACCGTTTTCTCGTCGGCTATCCGCGGTCCGGCCGTTGGCACAGGCCGGACGTGGAGGTGGCGTCGCTCTACGTCGACCAGCGGCCCGAAGGCGACCAGAGTGTCGGCCGCGCCCGCGAGTTCGGCTTCGAGGTCTACCCCACCATCGCCGAAGCGCTGCGGTGCGGCGGGGATTCCCTGGCGGTGGACGGTATTCTCATCATCTGCGAACACGGCGACTATCCGAACAACGAGAAGGGGCAGAAACTCTACCCGCGGTACGAGATGTTCAAGGCCTGTGTCGAGGTGTTCGAGCAGGACGGCCGCGCGGTGCCGGTCTACAACGACAAGAACCTGTCCTACAGCTTCGACAGGGGGCTGGAGATGGTGGCCGATTCGAAGCGGCTCGGCTTTCCCGTGCTCGCCGGATCGAGTCTGCCGGTGACCTGGCGGCTGCCCGAACTGGAACTCCCGCTGGAATGCGATATCGAGGAAGCGTTGATGGTGGGTGTCGGCGGTTCGGACGCCATGGATTACCACGCCCTCGAAGCCATGCAGTGCATGATCGAGCGGCGCAGGGGAGGCGAAACGGGAGTCAGGACGGTGCAGATGATCGTGGGTGACGAAGTCTGGGAAGCGGGCGAGCAGGGACGCTATTCAGTAGAATTGCTGGAATCGGCGCTGTCCCGCTGCGACAGTCCGAAGGGGCTTACGGAGGAGGACGGCCGTACCCAGGACCTGCTGGGCACGGGAGAGTTGCGCCGTCTCGCCGAGGAGCCTGCCGCGTACTTCATCGAACACGTGGATGGACTGCAGACCACGCTGCTCATGCTCAACGGCGCCATCGGCGACTACTGTTTCGCCGCCCGTCTGAAGGGCGAACCCGATCCGAAGTCGACCCAGTTCTTCCTGCCGCCCACCCCGCCGGTCACCTATTCCGCCTGCCTGGTGTCGAGGATCGACGAGATGTTCGAGACCGGCGTGTCTCCGATCCCGGTGGAACGGACGCTCACCGTCTGCGGCATCCTCGACCACTGCCTCACGTCGAAGCAGCGGGGCGGCATCCGCCTGGAGACGCCCGATCACCGCGTGCAGTACCGGGCGCCGGCCCGGCCGCAGCACTGCGGCGCCGCCCAAGACGGATATACTTCCTGAACCGGATCAGCGAAGATCAGATGAACGAGCCTTTCCGGCTCGCCGTGGGCTCCGCTCAGCAGAACCAGGCCTCGGTCAGCCGGGGAACGCGCCGTCGTTTGACCGGGAGGTCTTGAAAAGGCCGCTCCGTGGGCGCCTCGACGCCCGCCGCTTCCGCCGCCAGGCACCTGATCCGGTGGAACAAACTTCGATTGTCTCTTTCCTCTCCCGAGGCGTCCGCCTCCTCCACGAGACGGGAAACCCGTTGATGCAGACGGTCCATGCGCGCATCGCCATGGCGCCACGTGTAGGTGAACCCGGCTTCATCCAGCGCGCCGATCCATGACCGGGTATCCGGTTCAGCCAGCAGGGCCGACCCCGGCGGTACGAGCAGGCGGATGCTATACTGCACCGGGTCGACGTGGTCGACCAGGTCGTGGACTTCGACGAAATCCAGCAGATCCAGGTAGTCGTCCAGCGTCGTCCAGGGCGTGAAAGCCACCAGCGAGGGCCGCATGGGAATTTCCGCGTCGCGCAGGACGGCGAGGGCCCGGACGATATCGTCTCGTGTGTGTCCTTTCCTGAGGCGCTCCAGCACCACGTCGCTGACCGATTCCACGGCCGATACGACGAAAATGCCGCCCAGATCCCGGGCTTCGGAGAAAAAGGACGCGTGCCGGAGGATGTGTTCGATCTTGGTGGTGAAGTCGAAGGTGAGGCCGGGGTGGGCGTCGCTCATCCTGCGCAAGATACGCAGGACGTGGGTGGGGCCGTTCAGGAAATCCGGGTCCCCGAAGGTGATATGCCGGGCCCCCATGCGCACCTGCTGGTCCACGTCGGCGAGCACCACGTCGGCGGGCACGGCGAAGAACCGGCCGTTGTACACGGGCGTGATCGGGCAGTGCAGACAGGTATGCAGGCAACCGCGCGTGGTCTCGGTGTAGCCGGCGGGAAGCGATTCCACGCCGTTGTCCAACTGGGCGTACCGTTTCAGACCGGGCAGCGTATCGCGGTCCGGGACCAACCAGGTCTGGCGGGAGAGATTCGGAGCGGCAGCCGCACCGCCGGCCGACGCGGGACCTCCGGCTGAAACTGGACCGCCCGCCGATGCGGGACCGCCGGCCTTTGCGGGACCTCCGGCCGCCACTGACGGTTCGCCACCGCACAACCGGCCGACCAGATCGCAAAGCGGCTGTTCAAACTCTCCGCCGATCACCGAGTCGGCCCCGTGGGACAGGAGATAATCGGCGTTCAGGGTGGCATAGAGTCCGTAGAAGCAAAGATGCGCGCCGGGGTTGAGTTTCCGGATACGGCGCGACAGGTCCATCCCGACCCGCATCGCCGTGTGCATGGGCACCGAGATTCCGATGAAACCGGCCCGGCGGACGATATCCTCCGGGACCGGCTCGATCGCGGCATCGACTACGGCGACGTCATATCCTTCGGACTTCAGGCGGGCGGCGGGTGAGGCCAGGCTGAAGGGTTGATGGCCCAGTTCATAGCAGGAGATGAGCAGGATATCATCGTCACGCTTCATGATGAAACCACGGGACGGCGGCGACGACCGGGGTTACTTCGTCTGAGGGGGACGGTATCCCGGCGGCATCTCGGCGCCTTCGCCAAAGAAGAACTCTTCCAGGTGCCGGTCGTAGACTTCCTGGCCCTCGGTCGTGGCGAGATTCAGGCGGTACTCGTTGATGACCATGACCGAATAGTTGATCCACATCTGCCAGGCCTGTTTGGATATGTTATCGTAGATGCGCTGGCCGAGTTCGTTGGGGAAGGGGACGAAGTCGAGTCCTTCCAGTTCCTCGTTGAGCTTGGCGCATTGGACCATGCGGGCCATGCCGGGCCTCCTCGTAACGGGCGTAATCTTCGCTGATCATATGCCGGTCGGTATCGCTTGCGTTACAACACAGGCTATATACCGGTCCGCCCATTGTTTGTCAAGTTGGCCGTGGACGAGACCCGGCATCGAAACAAAGCGCCCGGAGATCGAAGCAAGATTCCCGGACATCGATGTGAAGCGTCCGGCATCGATGTGAAGCGTCCGGCATCGATGTGAAGCGTCCGTCTCGAAGCGAAGCGCCCGGACCTCGCGGCAAAAACTCCCCGTCTCGAAGCGAAACTCCTGGACGAGGGCCCCGCCCAACCCGTCCGGGGGCCTCCGATGTTTCGCCGCATTCCGCTTCAGTCCTCGATGTATTGCGACAGCACCGCGTCCATGGCGGCATTGCCGGTGGGATAGCGTCCTTCCGGGACACTGAGCCCATGGTCGAGCAGTAGACCGAGCGCGTCGGGGTATTCGCCTTTGTCCCGATTCCACTGGCAGTGAATCACGGTGTGAATCGGGTCCTGGAAGTATCCGCCGATGGGTTCGGTGGAGACGTCCCGCCGGAGAAGGAAATCGACCATTTCGGGATTTCCCTTGCACAGGGCCCAGTAGAGGGGCGTGGCATCCATCCAGCCCCGGGCGTCCACCGGCCAGCCGAGTTCCGCCATGAGACGAACCGCGTCCCAGTTGTCCACCTGGCCCACGTGACTGATCAGGGTCCGGTCATCGTCCGTCAAGGCGGCCAGGTAACGATCTTTCAGGTGCTCCACGGTTTCGAGATCCGCATTGCCGCACGCGACTACGAAGCGATCGTATTCGGACATGGGGGACGGCACCGCGCCATGCCGTTGGAGGAGCGCTGCGACCTCACCGCGGCCGAGCCGGAGGGCGAAGTCGAGCGGCGTGTACCCGACGATCCCGAGCGCTGTGCTCTTTCCGGTAGACGTGCGGGCGTTGGGGTCCGCCCCGGCTTCCAGGAGCGCGCCGATCACTAAGGCCGAGTTGTTTCTCTTTACGGCCCAGTGCAGGGACGTTTCCCGGTCGGCGGGATGGATGGCGTTGGGATCGGCGCCCTGGTCGAGAAACCACCTGATGCCCTCGGTCCAGTTCATGTCCATGACATGCTTGATGCAATAGGAAACAGCTTCTGCGTCCAGCCCGTTCGCCGCGACCGTCTCCAGCAGTTCGAGATTGAACTTCTCGCAGGCGTGGTACAGGGACTCGTTGTCGTTGGGATTGGCGCCCGCGTCCACCAGCACCCGGGCCGCCGGCACGCAGTTGTTTTCCACGCATCCGTAGAGGGCCGACTCCTTCCAGTCGTCATCGTTCACCCAGTAGCTGTCCGGATCGGCGCCATGCCGCAGCAGGAGTTCCAGAACGCGGACCATGGCGTCGGCACGCTCGGAAAGAAAGCAGGACCACGCCGCGTGGAGGATCGGGGTCCAGTCTTTCGGGCCGCCCTTCGTCGTGGCCGCGGCGGGATCGGTCTCCAGGATGTCTGTGACGGCATCCACGTCCCCGGCTGCGCAGGCGGCGTGGATATCTCCCCGGGTAAGTTCCGGCGCCGATTCGAGCACGGCCTCGGCGCGTTTCCGGTCGCCCCATACCCAGGCGGAGGACAGAAACATCTCCCGCTTTTCATCCAGGTTCCTTGCGACGATTTCGAAGTGGATCTTGAGATGGGGCCAGGACCCGAACCCATTTTCCCTGGCGATGGCGTGATAGGCGTCCGACAGCACGAGACGGCCACGCCGCGCTCCGGTGGCCGACCGGATTCTGTCGACGGCATGTTCTTCGCCGCTGCGCGCAGATTTCAGAAGCGTTTTCGCCTGCAGCCTGAGATGGCGTATATCGGGATTGGAAGGCAGGGAGGACATGGAACCTCCTTCAGGCGATCATGAGACCGCCGGAACACCCGTGCGTCCGCCGAACGGGCAAGAAGAAGGTTGCCACGGCAGATGGGAACCGATACAGGTGAACTTGTGTTCTTTCCGCGGACGGGCGGCGTCCTGCACACGCCGATTACTGGCAATATACAGGCGCCACAGAAGGCGCGTCAAGAGAAAGCGTCCGGCGGAACGAGGGCGGAAAGATGGCGGACGACAGCTGGACCTCAGTCCGGGTTGTGGCTCCAGGCCGGCAAGCGCGCCGGCTTGACGCGGGCGCCTTTTCCCGTTACTTATCGCATCAGTCATGATCTATCGGGAATTCGAAACGCACGCCAGTCTGGCCCCCTACGTTCAACTCGTTTGGATGATGGAGTCCGAGCACGAGGGCGACCACGCGCCGAAATCGCTCATCGTGCCGGACGGCATCGTGGAGATCGTTTTACACTACGGCGATCCGTGGATCACGACCGTGGCGGGTGGGAAAAGCATGGTCCAGCCGCGGAGTTTCGCGATCTCCCAGATGCGCAAGTACATAGAAATCGAGTCCAACGGAAGGACCGGCTTCGTGTCGGTACGCTTCTATCCGTGGGGCGCCTACCATTTCTTTGACCGACCCGTCAGTGGTTTTCTGGACGACACGGTGAGCACCCGGACACTTTGGCCGATGCATTACGAAGATTTGATGGAGAAACTCCGCAAGACACCGGGCGGCGCGGACTTCGCCCGTGTCGTGCAGGAGTTCCTGCTGGACCGGCTGAAGGAGCACCGCAGGGATGATGGCGCGCTCGACGAAGCGGTCAAGCTCATCCGGTCCGGCGGCGGGCAACTATCCATAGAAGAGGTCGGTGAACGCGTCGGTCTATCCAGAAAGCAACTGGAAAGGAAGTTCGCGTCTACGGTCGGCACGACGCCAAAGACCTTTGCCCGAATCAGCCGGTTCCTGAACATCTGCCATCATCTGGACAGGTACCGGGGAAAGACGCTGACCCATCTGGCCCACGAATGCGGGTATTTCGATCAGGCCCATTTCATCCGGGAGTTCAACGCCTTTACCGGGTTTACCCCGAAGGCGTTCTTTGAAAAAAACAACGTGAAATTCGCGGAACTTTAGCCCAATGTCTCTTTTTTACAATTTTAACGCGCCGCGTGTTGTATCTTTTATCATGACAGTTATTTGACGTTGGCGAATCCGTCACCCGCGCGGTGGCTTACAGCAAGGAGACCTATCGTGAAACTGGTACCCTATCTGGCATTCAACGGACAATGCGAGGAGGCGCTCGGGTTTTACCGGGACTGTCTCGGCGGCGAGTTCGTTACCATAAGCTACTACAGCAGGGACCAGGACATCGGCATGGAAATCCCCGACCACATGGTGGGACAGGTCATGCACGTGTCTCTCCGGTTCGGCGATAATGTGATCATGGGGTCCGACCATATTGAGACGGTCCCTTCGGATACCAACATCTCGTTGTCGATCGACTTCGCGAGCGTGGATGAAATCGAGCAGGCGTTCAACGCCATGTCCGCCGGCGGCGAGGTGACCATGCCGCTACAGGATACTTTCTGGGGTGCTCGTTTCGGAACGATCACGGACAAATTCGGCACAAACTGGATGTTCAACTGTCACCTGAATACACCGGAGCAGCCGTCATGAAGCGCGTACCATTGGGTTTGATCGCCGGCGCGGTGCTCGGCCTGCTGGACGGGCTGTCCGCTTTCCTGATTCCCGAGGCCCAGGGCATGATGACCGAGATCATCGTGTGGGGAACGGCGAAGGGCCTGGTCACGGGTCTACTGGTCGGCGTTATAGCGTGCAGAGTCGAGGGGGTCGGCAAGAACGTGATGGCCGGCGGCGCGGTGGGCGCGGTCCTTTCTCTTCTCGCGGCGGTCTCCACGGGATCCTACGTCGAGATCGTGCCTCCGGGGATTGTCGTCGGGTTGCTGGCGGGCCTGGTCGTTTCGAAATGGGGAAAGTAAACCCGGAAACAGTTGAGGGCTCACTAAGACGGGGCGTCGTTCGATTCGACAGGACCGACGCCGTGTCAGGACGCCGGTGCCGATTCAGCACGCCGGGCGGTCCTTCGACTCTTCGGCGACGTCTGATTCCACAGCCCCATACCCGCGCAGCAATTCGGCCAGATCGTCTCTTCGACTGAAACCGGCAAGACGCTCCAACCTGTCGAGCGGTGTCAGGCCCTCTTTGTTCCTGGCATTGACATCGGCTCCGTGCGTTACGAGCAGACGGAGTATCTCCTCCGTATCTTCCATCCGGTTGTCCACGTCGAGACAGTGCAGCGGCGTGTTCCCCGTATCGTCCTGCTCGCGTGCGCAGGCGGAATCATTTCCCAGCAGCTCCTGAACGGGGCCCAGCAGATCCGACTGGACGGCCCGGTGTATTCCGGCAAACCGCGCCAGATAGTCGATCACGTGGTCCTGCTGGTAGTGGCTGGCATAGCCCAGGGCGCTGATCTCGTGACCCGAGTCCTTTACAGACGCATCGGCCCCGAGCTCGACCAGCAGTTTGATCATGTCCAGGTGGCCGTAGCGGGCCGCTTCGTGCATTCCGCAGGCATTCACGTCGAAGCCCAGTTCGGCCATCAGCCGGACCGCTTCCCGGTTGTCCGACCCGATGGCGTTCTCCATGAGCGCGTTACCGCGTTCGCCAAGTTTTCTAATCAGTAATGGATCGCGTGCGAGCAACGCGCGGGCACGGTCCGTGTCTCCACTGATGCATGCGCAGGCGAACCGGTCCAGATCGCTCAGCGGAAATACCTTCGCCCCGCAGGCCGCCAGGTATTCGGCGATGGCCTCGTTCCCGTGATAGATGGCCTCGCCGTAAGGTGATCGCGCATCAGGCCGGTGAGATGGCCGGTTTACATCTGCCCCGTTTTCGACCAGCAACTTCACCCTTTCCTGGTAGTTCCATCGGGCGGCCCACTGCAGTTGATAGGCCAGCATGTCAATAGGACTGCTCACCCACCCCCGCGATTGCTCGCCCAGCAGCCGGTGCCAGGACCGGTCCCTTTCCTCTCCAAGTCCATGGGCGAACAGGAACCGCAGGTGTTCGTCGTCACGGCTGAACATCCGGTTGTAGAGCGTCTGCGCGTCGTTCGGATCGGCGCCGGCCTTGATCAGGATCTCCGCCAGGTCGTAGCAATTCCGGTGCGGTGGGCACCTCGTGGGACCGTTTTCCCCCTCGCCGAATATACCGGTAAGGATGGTATACGGACATGGGAAGCCGGCCCAGAGATAGCCCGCGTTCGGGTCTGCGCCACCGGAGAGCAGCAACCGGGCTACTTCGACGGCTGAATGTCCCGATGACCCCTGGTCCAGACGAGAAAACGCCACGTAAAGCAGCGGTTCCCAGTCATGGGGGCCGCCCGGAGTCTTCGCAAGTTCGGGGCTTGCTTTCAGAAAAGTGCTCACGGCTGAGCCGTCACCGGCCGCGGCAGCGGCGTAAATGCTCACCCGGGAAAGTTCCGGATGGGCATCCAGCATGGTCCGGGCCCTCGCCCACCTCGACGGGTGATCCTGGGCGCCCTGGGTCAGGCAGGCGAGACGAAGGAAACCATCGACTAGCCCCTCCGCGCCGCATCGGTCCGGGGGTGTGGGTTCCACGTTGGGACTGCGCGAAAAACGCTCTACCGTTTGAAAGAATCGTTCTACCTGCGCCCAGCCCGGAAACCCGTAACTCTTTGCCAGCACGTCCCGGGCATCGTCTAGACGGAACGATGAAGGATCGACGGTGGATCCATAGCGGCGGACATCCGCCACGGCCTCGTCTACGCCGGATTTATACCCCTCGACCAGGCTCAGGGCTTCATGCTCGATTTCAGCCTGAACGGCCGGGTAGGGCCACAATCTGGAAGGACAATGATGGGTAGCCGCCATGTGCAATTGAACCCGAAATAAACCCGGTGTCGATCGTTGCCGGATCAACTGCGCTCGTGGACTTGAAACAGGAGTCCGGCCGTTGCCGTCAACATGATTCGTCAACGGCCCCGATTGCCTGCGATACCCGCCGAAGCGCGTCGTCGTTTACCAGATCCGGGTAGACGAATTCGCGTGCGTATTCGATGGCCGTGACGTTCCTCCAAGTCACCGCCTCCCCTTCTGGCACAGGTTTACGTATGGACGCCCTGATCGCCGGGTCGGCGCCGTGCTCGAGAAGCAACTCCGCCAGGTCCGGGAAATGGCGCGGCGCGTGCAGGGTTGCCATGGCATGAAACAGGGGCGTCCAGCCGCCGAACCCGTCCTGATCCGTGCCCGTGGGGGCATTGACGTCGGCACCGCGTTCGAGAAGCCACCGGACCAACTCGACGTCGCAGAATTCAACGGCCATGTGTAGCAGGGTAACTCCGCCGGACAGGGGGGTCACGCAGGCGTATGGAGAAGGGGTTTCTATACCGAATCCTGGCGGGAAGATTGCTTTCTCGGAGAACAGTCTCGAAGTCATTCGGGAATCCCTGCGCAGGTGCGCCTCCAGGAGGCGCGTATCCCGCAGATGCAGGGCCAAAGGCGGCGTGTCCGGCAACTCGACACCCGACTCCGCCATGACGCGGAGGCAATCGGCCTTATTCCCGGGGTTTCGCTCGTTGGTCGCCAGGATCATGCCCGCGTTTTCCGGCAGCAGTCTGCCGCCCTTCGACGCGAGGTGGCGCAACATCCCGGACGCCAGCGTCATGCAGGGATAATCGATTACCCGGTATGGCCGGCCGGACGGCGACACTGTCGTCGCATTCGGATCGGCGCCGTGGCGGAGAAGCAGTTCGACGGCATCCAGGTTGTGATCGAAATAGGCCGCGGCCCGCAAAGCTCTGTCGCCCCCTTCGTGCACATCCGCGCCGGCGGCGATCAAGACTTCCATGACCTTCGCCTTTCCAAAAAACGCGGCGTAGGCGAGCGGCCGGTATTCATTGTGCCGACGGCGCCTGATCCAGTGCCCTTCGCGGTGTATCAGACCGGGGTCTTCGGCCAGAAGCTCTCTTACGCGGCCGGCGTCGTCTTCGAGGATCGCCTGTTCCAGCGCCCCCATGGATCCGACGGACTCGACGTAGGCCTTCAGCTTCGGCCAGCTGGGAAAACCGTACCGGCGCGCGACATGGAACAGCGCATCGGCGAGCGCCGGGCAGGAGCCGACCCTCACCAGGTCTTTCGCCTGGTCTTTGAGGTGGCGCAGATTGGGCTGATCGGGGAGTTGTACTACGGCGGATTCCAACATGGCTGACCTCCTTGAACGGCTGCCCGGTGTCCGTATTTTCGGGCCGAAGGAAGTACAGCGATATGATGAGTGACCAACAGGTGGGCTTCTACCCTGTCCACGGACCGGAGGCGGCCTGTCCCGCACCGACTTTAGGGTAAATCATGCGGAGCCGGCGGTCAAGGAGAATCGGATGTTGGGGATTAAGGCACGCGATTCAAGATTCCTTACGTCCGTGTCGTCGAATCACCTCGGCTATGGCCGTGTTGCCGGTTTCCTCCGCAATCGAAAGCGTCCGTGTCCACGGCCAGTCGGCCAGGTCGGGGTCGGCGCCGTGTTTCAGCAACATGCGCACCATGCCTATTCGGCCGTTTTTAACCGCGACCGCCAGGGGGGTCTGGCCGTCTTTCTCGTCCAGCGCGTTCACCCATGCGCCGCGTTCGATCAGGGACCGGGCACTCGCCTCCCAGCCGTGCCTGGCACAGGTATGGAGATACGTCTGCCCCTCGAATGTACGGCGGTTCGGATCCAGGCCGCAGGCGACGAGCTTGCGCGTAATCGCATCGTCGTCGCCCCACCCCGGCAGGTACTGCAACTCTTCCAGGCGGCGAAGCGCATCGGGGTTATCGGCCAGAAGGGTATCGATCAGCCGCTCATCTCCTGTTTCAAGCACTCCTGCAACGAGATAGGGATCGCGGATTCGTGTCGCCTTGCTGCCCACCAGTTCCCGAAGGTCATCTTCCGCCAAGCTCCAGGACGGTGGGTACACGGCGCCGTGACGAACCAGTAATGCCCTGATCGCGAGATCGTCAGTGCCCGCGGCACATCCGCAGGAATCTAGTTCGACGTTCGGGTTGGCGCCGTGCTCGAGTAACAGGGCGGCGACGTCTGGATGCTTATACCAGACGGCTTCGAAAAGCGCCTGATCCACGGCATGGCTGTCTGTACCCGCCTCTAGAAGCAGGGCGGTAATCTCCTGGTGCCCGGTCCGGGCCGCGTAGGCCAATGGACTCTTTAAAGCCGCATCGCGGTCCGTACTACCAGGATTCTCGGAAAGTACCTGCCGTACCCGTTCAAAGTCACCGAGATAGCTGGCTGCCGTGATAGCGTAAAACGCTCCGCGCTCAAGGAGATACTCTGGAAGGCCCAGTTGCGGGTCCGGCGGCGCGTGTCCGAAACCTGTATCGAATGACAGCGTCAGCGGCGTCTTGTGGTCTGCCCGCCGTGAATCAATGGGGACGCCGCGTTCAAGAAACAGTTCGACCATTTCTCTCCGGGCGTTCAGCACACCAAGGTGAAGACCGGTGTTTCCGTTTTCGTCGGACCGATCAGCGAGTTCGGGCTGTTCTTTCAAAGCCGTCTCAACACTGTCGACACTGCCGCTTTTCACCAGTGCGGCGATCTCTCCGAACGCAGGATCGTAGCCAAACCGCGCTCCCATTGCACGCGCTATGACTTCCGCAACGTCGTTGAAACCACGCGTTCGAGCTTCTTCGAGGAGATTCGTCCAGGTCGAACCGAAGATGTTCAGTCCCGGATCGGCACCGCGTTCGAGCAGATACTCCGTCACCTCCGCGTGCCCATGTCGGGCAGCCATGTGTACCGGCTGGGCGTACCAGTGCAGGGCATGTACGAGACGTGGGTCGTCATCGAGTAAGGACGTGATGGTCCTCATATCGCCTGCCACGCTGGCCCTGAACAGGGCCCAGGCGGCCCCGCCGTCGATCCAATCGGACTCGTCTCCCCAACGGTCGTCATAACAAGGGCGGCCGTATTCGGGACCGAGGCCCGGGCAGATCATGAATCCCGTCCGGCAGGCGTTGAGGTGCACACGTCCGAGGAACTTGCCGGGAAAGACCATGCGCGCGGCGCGATCGGGATACCGGCCGCCGATGGCCGCGTCGACATTATGCTGGTCTGTATCAACCATGTCCGGACACCCTATTCACGGGTTCCATTACCTTCAGCGTCTAATCCCAACAACACGCGGGCAGCCGTATCGCGTGACGCCGACTCGGCATGGTCCAAAGGGGTTCTGCCCTCGTGATCGCGGACGTTCAAATCGGCGCCGGCTTCGACCAGATCCCGGATCGTTTCGGAACCGACACCCCTCGCACAGACCAGGTGCAGCGCAGTCCGATCCTCGGCATCCTGGATGTTGGGATCGGCGCCAAGATTCAGCAGCAGACGGACCCTCCCGCCATCGCCGTGATTGGCGTCATGGTGGAGCAGGGTGCGGCCGCCCACCTGCTCGTTGACGTCCCAACCGTACTGGAGCAACAGGTTGAGCCCCTCCACCATCGATGCGCTCGGAGTATGCTTAAGCCCACCGAGATTTGGGTTTGCTCCCCGGTCCAGCAGAAATCGTACGCCTTCCAACGTACCGAACCGCAATTGCGTCATGAGCGGGGTTTCACCCGCGCAGCCCACGGTGGTCAGGGCGTCCACGTCGGCTCCCCGGTCCAGCAGCAGCATGGCGACCGGAATGGAACGCCAGTGATGAATCGCCTGGGCGATTCCGCGGCTTCCGGTGAATTCGGCGCGAACCAGGCGTGGATCTACCGCCAACTGAGCACGGACCTCTTCGATCCGGTCTGCCATCACGGCATTCCGGAAAGAACGGACTTGATCGGGGATCAGCAGATCGGCGATGGCCCGGTGGGACGCCTTATAGCAGTGGCCGCAGTTGCGTGCGACGAATTCCCTGAGCAACGGGTGAGCCTTGTAGCCATCATAACGGCCAATGGACGGATGGCTATCGATAACAGCCCTTGCAGCGACGAGATCGCCTCGCGCGAACACGGCCAGGAAGGATTCGTCTGCATTCGGTACCATTGCTGTTTTACCATTCGGGATCACGCGCCTTATTCCTTTCGGAATCGGGCACCTTATTCCTTTCGGGATCGTGCGCCTTATTCCTTGCCAGTCAGGCGGCCTCCGATCCAGGCCATGGGTATGTAGGCGCCGACCAGGTCCACCACGATGTACCACCCGGGCGCGGGCAGCAATATGGCATTGGAGATGCCGCCGAGGAGGAACAACGATCCCACCAGCATGGATATCTTCAATCGGTACCCGGACGCGATCATCACCGCCAGGTACGCAGCCACCAGGGTGCCGCCCGCGTGGGCCAGAGAGGGAAAAACAAAATGCCTGAACTGGAAAAGGTGCATGGATGCCGCCAAGGACTCCATATCGGTCACGTCGACACCGGGGGGAGGCGGGATGACCATGGGGCTCAACAGAATCAGCCCCATGTTTACGACGCCTCCAACTGCGAGGCCCAACACTACGGCCACGATGGTTCTGATCGTTTTGCCCATCATGTTTCCTCGTTCGGCAGAGTGCAATTGATAGAGTATGTAATCGTTAGAGTATACGCCTTCATTCGGCAACCATGGGCGTCATCGCCGGCGACGGGGGGAAAAGGACCTCCAGGAACGGCCGCGCCGTCCCCGGTATGCGAACCTTCTTTTCATTTGCCGCGTCCGAAACCGTGCGATAGCCCAGCGCGAGCTGCAGCAGGACGGTCTGAGGAAGGGCGATCTCCTGCGCGTCCATTTCGCGATTCAGGATGCAGCGGACCGTGTTCCCCGCGATTTTCAACCCCGCTTCCCCTATTTCGGTTACAAACCACAAACGGGTGTTTTCTGACCATGCCCATTTACCCAGTCTATATTCAAATTCCGGGCGAAGCGCAGCCAGGAAACGTGGAAGATCGAGTATACGCCCCATACCCTCCGCGTTCACATGATATTGAATCTCCCACTCGCTTCCGAAGCGATTGCAGAATTCGCCAAAAGGGTGATCGACCGGCAGTTTGAAATGGACCCTTTCAAAACCTGCCCTGCGGGCCCTCCTGCCCACGGCGCCAGCCAGCGACTCGAAGGCGATGGAAGAGCGGGCGGTCAATTCCTGGACGAAATAGCGATCGGTCCGCGTCCGGCACAGGACGTACCCCGCGGCCCGCTGCCGCTTATCCTCGACCACCAGCAGCATCCCAGGCGGTCTTCCATAGTCCACCAAGCGGGTAAAGCGCCAGTCGGCACGGCGGACCAGGGTGCCTGTGCGATATCGATTACACCGGTTATACAACCTTACCAGCGCCGGCTCGTCCTTTTCGCGGGCCCGCCGCACGTTTAGAAGCCGCCGGGCTTGCAGCAGCCTTTCCGTCCTGACGAATAGACGGTAGACCGGAAACACGACATCGTAGCCATAGCGGTGGTAGAAGCCGGGTATGGCATTCAGCAGGACGATGGAGCAGCCCTGGCGGCGCAGGAAATCATGGGACGCCTCCATCAGGTAGCTGGCATGTCCTCTCGCCCGATGTTCGGGAGGCGTGTATAGACCGGAGACCCCGCCTGTCGTTATCCTCGAACGCCCCACGCGCAGACGTTTCTTTACCAGGTCGACCCGGCAGCGTTCCTCTCCATGCCGGTCGACGCGTCGGAGCATCCATCTGTTTTCGCCATCACGCGTAACGGTGATCCCGCGGCGATAATCTAAACGGATAACGGTTCCAGCGTCATGTTCGGCCACCGCCGTCGGATTCCTTCCGGTCAGATCATTGCATGCCCATCACCAAGTCCGAGTACATGGAAACTTATCTTCCAACAGCCACGCTGGCAAAGAAAAACAGTGCCGGAGATTGCGCTTGTCCGCCTGCCACGTCCCAAGTACGTTGATCTGGCGACACCAGGCGCAGCACGTCGAAGGCGCGGCGAGGGCACAGCGCAGCTAAAGGCCAGGTACGATCGAATCCGGCGAAACCAGGATAATGGACACGAAGACGTATTTTCCCCCGATCTGCTCCCTCCCCCTGGTAGAAGGCACCTTCCTCTCCCGTCCGAACCGGTTCGCCGTTCACTGCGGCATTGAAGGCAGGGAAACGAAGGTTTTTATGCCGAATCCCGGCAGGATGGGGGAACTGCTTTTGCCGGGCGTCGTACTGATCCTGGCGGACCACGGTGAACAGGCATTACGGAAGACGCGGTACACGGTGATGGCCGTGCGCTACCAGGGACGCGTCGTATTTCTACACACCCATCTGAACAATACGGTCGCGCACAGGCTGATCGAATCCCGCGCGATCCCCGCACTGAAGGAATACGGGATTGCGGGGACCGAAGTAACCGTCGGCGGCAACCGGTTCGACTTCCTGCTGAAGGACGCGGAGGGCGCCCTTTGCCTGGAAGTGAAATCGTGCACCCTCTCCGCGAACGGCATAGCCATGTTTCCCGACGCGGTTACGGAACGTGGGCGAAGGCACCTGGAGTCGCTGGCCGGAATGTGTTCGGCGGGAGAGCGGGGTGCCTTGCTTTTCCTGATACACCATGGACATGGATCGGCAGGTCTTTTTCTTCCGGACTATCATACGGATTACGCCTTCAGCCTGGCTTTCCGCGACGTGGAGAACAAGCTGCCCGTCCGCGCGGTTTCGATCGAATGGACCGAAGATCTGCGCTACCGTATCGCGTGTCCAGAAGTGGCAATACCGTGGGATGCGATACGGAGGGAGTGCGTAGACCGGGGGCATCTGCTGATCGTCGAGCGCGACGGGGCCGGCTACCGCGTTTCACTCACGAGGTATGAACACGACCTGTCCAAAAAAGCCGGAAGGTGTGCTGAAAGGGTCTATCCGGTCAGGACATCGATCGACATGGCCGAAGACATGGCCGGCGTGCTGTCCCATCTCTACGGGAATCCACGGGACGAGGCCCACGGCTGGACCTTCAGATGCGGATTCGACCCCGTACCGACGCCCGGTTTTCAACAGGCGCTGCTCGACTTTCGCATGCCCCGCCGCCTTGCCAGGGAATCGGACTAAACCTGTGGACTGAACCTGCGGGGGGTGAACCTGTAGACTGAACCCGCGGCGATCGACACAATACGACCTGTCTGACTACCTGAGCAGCCGAAGTACCTCTTCCGGCCGATCGTTCCGTATCGCGTAGTCCAGCGGTGATTCGCCCCTGGAAGACCTGGCCGACCGGTCCGCTCCGGCTTCCAGGAGCATTTGTACGATCTCCCCGTCGGCGCCTGCAGCGGCGAAATGCAGGGCCGTTTCTCCATACACGTGGCCGGGATCCGGGGTCGGCGCGTCATCGTGGCAGGCCTGATCGACCCTGGCGCCATGGTCGAGAAAGAAACGTACGATTTCCGACAGATTGTGCTGGACCGCCACGTGCAGGCCCGTGACGCCGTTCATGGGCTGGGCGAGATTGATGTCGGCACCGGCCTCCAGGTAAAGACGCAGATAACGCAACTGTCCACGGTAGGCCGAGAAGGTCATGAGTATGCCCTCATCGAATCCGGCGAAGTTGACGTCGGTGCCTCTTGCGAACAGATACCGCATGATCTCGTAGTGTTCGTCGGTTTCCCTCTGGGGCGGGATATGCGCAGGCGTAATGCACGCCGCATCGGCGCCCTGTCCGACAGCCTCCCTTACCCCTTCGAAATCACCGTCCTCCACGGCCCTAATCAGTGCCCGGTTCAACTCCTCATGATTGGACATGGTACCTCCCGCAATACTACGGTTGTGTCGAGTCAGCGCAGTTTGACCCCATACACCAGTCCACCTCGAATTGATTGACGCAACACCTCGCGTAATAAACAGTTTCCTGCTGATCATCTTCGACAAAGCGCTTGTAGGAATCCCGGTCAGACAGTATAATCAGGACTACCAATCCGGCAACGCGATTTCTCCATTTTTCTGTTTAATGTAGTCCAATCCGGTCCATCGTGAAACAATCCCGCACCATCCTCCACGCGGACATGGACGCCTTCTTCGCGGCCATCGAGCAGCGCGACCGTCCCGAGTTGCGCGGCAAGCCCGTCATAGTGGGCGGCGACGGCCCGCGTTCGGTGGTGTCCACTTGTTCGTACGAGGCCCGCAGATTCGGCGTACATTCCGCGATGCCGGGAACGACCGCCAAAAAACTGTGTCCCCAGGGGATCTTCCTGCCGGTCAGATCGGACGTCTACGGCAAGGTTTCCCGTCAGGTCCAGGACGTTTTCCATCGGTACACGCCCTTGGTCGAGCCCCTGTCGCTGGACGAAGCGTTCCTGGATGTTACCGGCTCGGCGCGACTGTTCGGCGACGGCGAGGCGATAGCCCGATCCATCAAAGCGGACGTGCTCGAGGAAACGCAGCTGACCATCTCCGTAGGGGTGGCGCCGTGCAAGTACGTGGCCAAGGTGGCCTCCGACCTGGACAAGCCGGACGGACTGGTGATCGTCCCCGAGAATAGCGTGAGGGATTTCCTGGCGCCGTTGCCCGTATCGTTTCTCTGGGGAGCTGGGAAGGACATGCAGGAGCGCCTGGCCCGGAGCGGCCTCAAGACGATAGGCGACGTGCAGAAGCGATCTACCGATGACCTGCAGCGGATGCTCGGCGACGCGGCCGGTTCACATTTCTTCCACCTGTCCAGGGGACTGGACGACCGGGCCGTGGTCACCGGCCACGCCGCGAAGTCGGTGAGTCACGAGAACACCTTCGGCACGGACCTGGTCGAACGGGATGCGTGCCACCGCTTTCTCGTGGACCAGAGCGACCGCGTGGGCCGACGGCTCAGGCGGGAAGGACTGCTGGGCAGAACGGTCCGGATCAAGGTCCGGTTCGGCGACTTCAAGACGTTGACGCGGCAGGCGGCCGTGGCGCCGACGGACAACGACTTCGTGATCGGCGAGGCGGCCCGGAACCTGTTCGACCGGGTCTGGGACGGCCGGACGGGTATTCGGCTGCTGGGCGTGGCCGCCGGCAACCTGGTCCGGCCGGACGAACCGATACAGACGGACCTGTTCCAACGCGCCGATGAGACGTCGGGACGGCTGCTTCGCGCGATTGACGATATACGAAACCGGTATGGACGCCATGCCATTCGTCATGGCGCAGCGGCAACTTCGCTGAAACCGTAGCCCGGGTCCCCGCCACGGTCGCGGAGGAACTACCACGGTCGCGGAACAACTGCAACGGCCGCGGAGAAACCTTCGAGATACTTAGAGGTGCCCATGAAAAAGATCATCCTGGGTGTAGTAGTCCTGGTCCTGGCGGCGGCAGTGCTGCTCGCGTACTTCGCCATGCAGGGGCCGGACCTGACGGCGTACGAGCATCTGAAAGAACCGGCGATTTCGACCCGGCCGCCTCAGAAGATGATCGTGGTCGAGGCGAAAGGTGATCCGAATATCGTGGGCAAAAGGGCGTTCGAACTGCTGTTCGACCTGTACTATGACGCTGACGGAGTAACGCCATGGCCACGGCCTGCACCCAGGGCCCGGTGGCCCGTGTCCCCTGGCCAACCGAGGGCGGAATGGACCGGCGTCTACGGGCTGCCCGTACCGGATTCGGTCACCGACCTTCCAATACACGTGGCGGTTCCGGGACTTCGGGCTTCGCTCACGACCTGGGCGTATGGCGACGTGGTCGAACTGCTGTATGTCGGACCTTATGATGAAGAGACACCAACCTTGAAAAGACTGGCCGCCTTTGCCCTGGACAAGGGGTACGTAGTCACAAGTCCCCACGAGGAAGAATACCTGAAAGGCCCGGGCATGTTCTTCAGGGGAAACCCCGACAACTATGTTACCATTCTGCGGTATGAAGTCAGGCCCGTGGTGGATGGACCCGCCGCGGACGAGGCTGCAGTGGATCAAGGCGCCACCGATGAAGCATCCGCAGATGAAGGCTCTACGGAAGAGGACGCAGTGGATGAAGCCATTGTGGATGAGTGAAGGAACCTATTTAACATGGAGGTGATATGCTTGAGATATCTGGATTGAACTGGTTGGCTGTCATCGTGGCGACGGCGGTCGGATTCATCATCGGCGGCATCTGGTACGGTCCGCTTTTCGGCGACGCCTGGATGTCCGCAATAGGAAAAACGGCGGATCAGATTCAGCCATCCCCGGCCCCATTTGTCATCAGTTTCTTTACCGCGCTTATCACTGCGATCGTCCTTGCGATGCTCATTAACGCACTGAACATTTCCACCCTGGGTGGTGGCGTCGTGATTGGACTCCTGGTGGGTGTGGGGTTCATCGCGACGGCAATGGCATCGGACGCCGCGTTCGGCGATACAGGGCTGAAACTGTGGCTGATCCAGTCGGGATACCGCGTGCTCTACAGCGTGGTGATGGGCGCCATCCTTGCCGTGTGGCGTTAGATCGAATAAAAGGCGTCTGATTCGAGACGTGACGTCAAGACGTGAAAGTCAAGCTGGCAAAAACAGATCACGACATGTAATTCCGAGGCATGCCAAAGCATCAATCCCGGATCTGGAAAAAGGATTGGTCTGATTACTTATGGACCTGGAAGCACTCCGCAGGGAGTACGTATTCGGCAATCTGAGTGAACAGGACCTGGACGACAACCCGTTCAGGCAGTTCGACATCTGGTTCGCGGACGCGGTCGGCGCCGGCATCGAACTCGCGGACGTGATGACGGTGGCGACGGCTTCACCGGCCGGCGTGCCGACGGCCAGGATGGTTGTTCTGCGGGGCGTCGACGAGCGGGGATTCGTTTTCTATACGGATTACAGGAGTGCGAAGAGCCGGGACCTGCTGGAGAACCCCCGGGCGGCCCTGGTGTTCTACTGGCGCGAACTTGGCCGGCAGATCCGGATTGCGGGCGCCGTACAGAAGGTATCGTCGGAAGAATCAGCCCGGTATTTCCATTCCAGGCCCCTGGAGAGCCGCCTGGCGGCACTGAGCTCCAGACAGAGCGAGGTCATACCGGACCGAAAGGTCCTCGAAGAACGATACGAGGCACTCAAGGCGGAATACCCGGAGGGCGACCTCCCATACCCCGATAACTGGGGCGGATTCCGCGTTTCGCCTGATGAGTTCGAATTCTGGCAGGGCCGCGAGCGCCGGCTGCACGACCGGATTCGATACAGACGCGACGGCGGCGTATGGGTGACGGAACGGTTGTCGCCCTGACCGCCTCCGTCGTCCGCATGGCCGTTACACGGTCCTGTCCATTACACGGTCCTGCCCATCGGGGAACGATACCCATCCCTGACGAGGCGCAATAATACAGGTGGAGATGATGCAAAAGGATAAAACGATCGGGTTCGGGGTCGTGGGCTGCGGCGGGGCGGGTCATGCCGCCATCCGATCGGCCTGCGCCAGCGCACTGCTCGATGTCGTCGCGATCGGCGACCTGATCGAGGAGCGCCGAAACCGGGTGGGCCGGGAAGAGGGAATCCCCCGTCTGTACGGTCCCTACCAGGACCTGCTGTCCGACAAAGAGGTGGATGCCGTGCTCCTGGCCGTGAATCCGCCCGCCCGCTATCCCATGGTCCTCGATGCGATCGCCGCGGGCAAGCATGTTCTGGTGCAGAAACCGCATGCCACGCACGCCGACCATATCCTGACGATCAAAGAAGCGGCCGAGCACGCCGGGGTAACGTTGCAGTTCTGCTACTTCATGCGTCACGATCCGGGGAACCGCAGGACGCGCGCCGCGTTGAGCCGTGGCCGCATTGGTGAGCCGTACCACGCCCGCATCTTTCTGAAGTACAACCACAGGGCGCCATTGGACAGTCCCGAGGGTTGGACCCACGTGTATGGCCAGAAGGGCGGAGCACTGGGCCAGCACGCATCGCACGAGCTGGATCTGGCCTGGTGGTGGATGGGCTGTCCGGACCCCAAATGGGCGTTTGCCGCCAAGCACGTCGTCGAGGCAATCTATGACGGACCGGAAGGTCCGGCCGAAGACTATTTCTCGGGGCTTGCCGGTTTTGATGGAGGCAAGACGATCCAGATAGACTGCTCCCGCTGGGTGCACTGCGATACGCCCACCGTGGTGGAGGTGTACGGGAGCGAGGGCGCCTATTCCCACGGCCAACTGTGGCAGACGGAGGAGGGCGTTTTTACCGGGCGGCAGATCGAGGATGAATCCGACGTCCCGCATACGGAACCGCCGGAAGAAGGACTGCCCTTCTATCATGAAGTGGAACACTTCGCACGGGCTATCGCGGGACGCGTCGCTCCCGACGTGAACGCAGACGATGCCTATCGGTTCATGCTACTGCTCGACGCGATGTACGAGAGCGCGCGGACGGGCGAGAAAGTGTACATCGAGTGAGCGTCCAGGCGGTGCTCGCCGCCTCTCCGCGCCGGATCCGGATGTGGGGATCTTCGAAAACCTGTATTCGGCCGATATTGTATCTGCCGGTCAGTGGGCGTGCGCCCATTCCACCAGCAGCGCCATCAGTCCGATACCGAGGATAACCAGGACGAATTTGATTATGCGGTCGTGGTCCCGTGTGGGCATGGGTTGATCGTCGTCTCCGGCGAGTACGCTCATGACGAATTTCGCCACGCGCACGTTGCGCCTCGAAAGCTCCGCATCGATGATGTCGATAATCGCCACATAGATAAACGTTCCCGCCGCGATGGCGTTGAAACTCCCCTCGATCAAGGTAGTGACGGACTCGCTCTCCTCCAGGGCCATGGCGGCCGTCATCCCTGCCAGGATACCCAGCGGCGTCATCGAAACGAAAACCGCGAGAATAGGTCTGTGACGCCGCTTCTCGATGCCTGCCCTGAGCACGCTGATCATAAGGGCGAAGGCGGCCGATCCCTTGTGGCAGAGTATCCCGAGCAATATGATAGCCAGACCGGAGAAGTAGGACTCTATGCCGAGTGATATGCCGGCGATGACGGAATGAATGGACAAAAGAACCAGCAGTACGTACGGGTAGATGCAATGCTGCGCTCCATCCTCGGAATGCTCGGTGACGTGGTGCTCCCCGTAAATGACGCGATCGATCAGCAGCAGTCCCACGAGACCGAACGCGGCCAGCAACGCGGCCAGTGGGTAGTCCGTTACGCCTTCGAGCTTCTCGATGCCCTCCGGTAGCAGGTGGATAAATCCCACGCCCAGAAACAATCCGCCCGCGAAAGCGTTTCCCAGCGAGAAAAACCGTCTGCTGTTTTCATGTTTTGCGGCGTAGAGGGGGATCAGTCCGCCTATCACCGCGATGGCGAGTATTGCGGCTGCGGAAAGTAACTTGAACGTTAACAGTGACATGTGGATGATGCTCCGGTCTGTGGTTATTGAAAACCGTAATACCCGAAGAGTTCATGGCCGGGGAGCGGGACGCCAATCACCGGGCGGACCAGCCTCCGTCGACAGCCGGAACCTGTAGGCCAATCCATACCTGGTACGAAAGGGCTCATTCCGGCGGCTGCTGGGTGGCCAGGGCGAGGGTATTGCCGGATGGGTCCTTGAAAAACACCATCGATTCCACGTATCCCGCCGTGCCGAAGGTACCCTGTTCATCCCTGAATATGGGGTGGGGTTTGCCCACGAATGCGACCCCCTTTGCTTTCAGTTCTTCGTACGAGGCGTTCAGGTCGTCCACCCAGAAATAAAGCGTGGCCGTGTGCGCCGCCTTTTCAAAGAGGATGCGCGTTCCGAGAAAATCGAAAAACAGCAGGCCCGGAGGACCCTCAAAATACGCCAGCAGTTTAGCTCCGAGGGTCTCCTCGTAAAAGGTCTTCGTTTCGCCCAGGTCGCGGGAGAAAACGGCCACCTGGTGCAGTTTTTCGAGCTGCATGATCGGTCTCCTCAGACGACAAGGTGGTCCGTTCTCGAGCCGGGAAGCCGACAGTAAACAGCCGCGTTCGTGCGAGCGGACCAGTAGCCGCGTTCTCGGCGCGTTCGCGCGGACGTTCTCGGAACGTTCGCGCCGGCGAACTCGCGGCAGACTCAGAGAAGCCGGAGTGTCTCCTGGCCGCGGCCGACCCTCGAAGCCACGTCGCGCGGCGTCTCGTCCACCGCGTTGGTCCCGGCCGGATCGCAACCGGCGGCGATCAGAGCCTCAATCACCTCGGGCCGGTTCAACTGGACGGCCATGTGCAGGGGCGCATCCCCCTGGTAAATCGGTCCCCAGTCAGACTGGACGCCGCTGCCTGCCGCGTGATTGGGATCCAGGCCGGATTCCCGTAGAATGCGGATGGTTTCGAGGTGATCGGCAAGATGTTCGTCGCCGGGTCTGACTTCCGCGGCGGAATGAAAGGCGGACGAACCGTTATGGGGATTGATCCGCGTCAGATCCGCTCCCAGACGGATCTGCATCCGCAATCGTTCCGGATCGATTTGCCAGACCGAGAAGTAGACCGGCGCGCCACCGTTGTCGTGCCACCGATTGATATCAGCGCCTTGTTCGATCAGGTAACGTGCGATTTGTTCGTCCCGACAAAGACAAAGTGGACGACCGTGCACGTTTTCGATATTGGGGTCGGCCCCGGCTTCGACCAGCATTCTGACCATTTCGAAGTTGATGGTTCGCTCAACCTGCCGCCATTCGATCTGCTGTTGCGGGGGACCGCAGATGGCGAAGGGCAGGGTGTAAACGGGGAAGCGGCCTTCCCGGTATGGATCGTCGAAGGCTTCGTGGCTGAAGTTGGCCAGAGACGGTTCCTCGGCCAGCATTTCGCCCATGAGTTCGAGGTCTTCGGCGTATACCGCGCCGATCCACTGTTTTTCCTTGTCAAATCGCATTATCCGCTCCCATAATACCGATGAAACATGGTTAGTGTCGCCGGGCTGTACTGTCAACACAAACCTCGATAAGCCCGGCAGCGAGGAGCGCGTGCTGAAGCGCATCGGACTGCGGATCCTTGCAGATACTGAAACCCATCGAACCGGAATTCCTTTCAGGCAGGAATCGGATTTCGACCGAAGTTCCGTTATTTGTAACGTTAGCCGTTCTCACGGACACTAATGCTAAAGGGCAGTGATCGCAATGTCAGAATCTCTGGCCAGGATAACGACTGAATACTGCATCGAAATAGAACGGGAGTACGCGTATCCCGTCGCCCGGGTATGGGATGCCGTTACGACGGCGGACGGGATCTCCGCATGGATGAAGTACCAGACCACGCTGGAGCGCCGGATCGGCGGCAGGATCTTCGTGGATTTCAAGTCGGAGGGAAACCTGGAAGGCATTGTCTGCGAATGGGTGCCTGAACGGGTGTTCGCCTATACCTGGGGACTTTCCGTGGTCAGATGGGCGCTTGAACCCCGTGGAAGCGGCACGCGGCTTCGATTTACGAATTCCCACGTCACGCCGGACATCCTGATGGGATTTTCCGCGGGCTGGCATGCCTTCATCGACCACCTGGAGCCCTACCTGGACGGGACCACGGTAGAGGACCGCTACGACGACCTCATGAAGACCTACGAGGATCGATACGGCCACCTGGCCGCGGACCACAGAGACTCAGACGGGGGGAAGGAATCATGACGAACGAGACGACCTCCGGCGCCTTCACCGTGGCCGAACTGTGCCAGGCGTCCGCTGCCGGAGACATGAAACGTCTGGATACCATTCTGGCCGTCGCACCCCACCTGGTGGGAGTGGACACGGCGTCCTACGATGAACACCGTGCCCTGCATCACGCTGTGATAAACCGCCAGAAGGAAGCGGTCTCCGCTCTCATGGCCGCGGGGGCCGATCCCAATCAGGGCGTCTATCCCCACAGGGACGCGTCCACTCCCCTGGTCATGGCTCGCGACCGCGGATTCGATGATGTCATAGAAACAATCAATGAGGAGCTGGAGCGGAGGCGCGAGGCGAACCTCTGTCCGAATCTGACGGTTTCACAGGAGATAGTACGGCTCGCCGAGAAAGTGGCGGAAGGCGACGTGGCCGGCGCGATGCGGGATATCCATCAGGCTCCGGAACTCGCGGAGGCCTGCGACGAAGACGGGAATACAGTCCTGCACCACGCGGCCGCCCACGGCCATCCCGGACTCGTTCTGGCGCTGTTGACGTTAAAGTCCGACACGGGCAAGACCAACCTCGAGGACCGGACCCCCCTTGAGCTGGCCGTAGATCAAACGGCTGCAACGGATCGACGACGGTCGGAAGGATGTTTCATGGCCGCGGGAATCCTGATGACCGCGGGCGCTCCGAGGAGCCTGCGTACAAACGTGATGCTGGGAGACGCGGAAGCCGTGCGCCAGGTAGCGGAGAGCCGCCCCGGGCTGTTCGAACCGGATGTCGAGTCCGAAACCCACCTGCTGGGAGATGCCGTCCGACACAATCGGTACGAAATGGTAAAGCTGTTGCTCGATCTCGGCATGGACCCGAACCAGCGGTACCGCATCCAGTCACTGGAAGAAGAGACGTACAACTGGGGCGAACCGCTGTGGATCGCGGCAGGCGACGGCATGTACGATATCGCGCGGTTGCTGCTCGAACGAGGCGCCGACGCCAACGCCAGCGTGTATGCCTCGGGCAATCCCATGAGCCGTGCCTACAATAACCGGGACGATCGGATGAAGCAACTGCTGTACCGGTACGGAGGTTCGATGACACCGGATGGCGCGGCCCTGGAATGCGATACTTCCGCCGCGGTCATGGCACTGCAACTGAAGCCCGATCTGGTCGAGCAGATACTCTGGGGAGCCGCCTGCGGCGGCGATCCCAGCGTGGTCGGCGTGTGTCTGCGCAAGATGGACTGGGCCCTGGATGATCCACGCTGGTACAGACTCGTCA
This sequence comes from Gemmatimonadota bacterium, assembly GCA_026706345.1. Lineage (NCBI taxonomy): Bacteria > Pseudomonadati > Gemmatimonadota > Gemmatimonadota bacterium. Next base: position 91,953 of record JAPOYX010000237.1, read on the forward strand.
TCCAGCCCATTGGAATCTGGCCCTGCGGTCCTCATCGCAAGTATCGGGATTTCGATCGTTCCATATTCCCGGAGATCGTCCGCATGTTCCTCGATCACGGGGTGGACCCGAACGTAAAGGGCCGGCGCGATACATCACTCCTGCACTATATCGCGGCTACCGGCAAAGTCTGGGGCGAGCCGATATTGAAAGAGGAGGAACGGATCGAGTTTGCCCGGATGTTCCTCGAATACGGCGCCTCGCTCGAAGGCAGGGATACGCTGCTTCATTCAACGCCCCTGGCCTGGGCGTCTCGCTGGGGTCGCGACGAGCTGGTCGACCTGTTCCTGCAGCACGGCGCCGACCCGCAGCCCGACGGGGAACCCTGGACCACCCCGATCGCCTGGGCCGAACGCTACGGACATGCAGGCATCGTGGTTCGGCTGCGGGAAGCCGGCGCCGTTTCCTGAGCGCACAGACGGCGGTAGGCTAAGGACTTGACGCGGAACAGGCAGGGGCTACCCTTATAGTCTCTGCCGCAATCGCAACTAATGCTTACCTCTTCGAGGACCTGGCGGTCTATCGCGGTCGGGATGCCAGTGGGTGGCGGCAACATGGGTGATGCCATCTTCCGTCGTGATGTAATAGACGGTCAGTATGGTACCGTCACCCAACTCCGCTGAGATCGGATAGCCCACATCCGCGCCGCCCATCCGGGCACGCTTTTCCGCAGGCCACTCATTCGATATTCCACCGCCGTCTTCGCGGAGCACGTATTCGTGGTCCATGTCCCAGGTGCGTCCGCCGTCCTCACTGATCAAGGCGCGGATACCCATCGGGGCACGGCGATAGCCGTAGGTACACAGAATACGTCCGTCACGCAGTTTGAGCAGGTGGTTCGGATAGCCCTCGAATGACGTCTCGACCGGGCAGGTCCAGGTCCTGCCGCCGTCTTCGGACCAGACTTCCAGGGTGTGGAACCGGTCCTTGTGATAGGTACGCTCAACGGCAGCCGGATCCCAGTAACACGTCGAGCGGATATGGCCCAGGACACGGTTCGGCTCGGTCTCTACCAGTGCCCACTCGCTGCCAATACGCGGCACCGCCTCATGGAGACGCCAGGTCTCTCCGTCGTCGCTGGACCGGAACACGAGGCAGTCGCTCCAGCCGCCGGCTCGCATCGCGTATATGGGAAACAGCCACGTACCGTCTTCGAGAACAATCCCGCGTGGAAAACCGACCGTGAATTCATAGCCCGGCACGGTCCAGGTGCGCCGATCCCAGGTATGTCCCTCATCCCGGGATCTTATCACCGACAGTCGATGCCCCGCTATGATCAATTTTCCCGGAAAATGGGACGTGTACGTCTCATCCTCTACGAAACCCAGGCCGCGCGCCTCGGCTTCCTCCCGGCGGTCCAGTGTCCACATTTCCTGTCCCACCGAGCCCACCGCCATTAAGGTGCCGTCGGGTAAAATGCCGGAGAGCCTGTCGTACCGCTCCCGCGGCGATATACCGGGCCAGTTGGGCGGCAGCGAAGGATCTTCCGACTGCGTCCAGGTTCGTCCATTGTCGCGGGACACAAACGTCAGCCAATCCGCCAAACCGTAGTGATCCCCGAAAGGCGAAGAGATACAGCCGATCGTCAAACGCCCGTCCGGAAGTTGAGTCAATACGGGGAACGCGTTGTAACGTCCCTTTTCTTTCAAAACGATACGGTGTTGCATGGGTGACCCTGATTGTGCATGAAACCTGCGGGAAAGGCGCATGAAGGGAGGATGATTTACTGGCGTAAAGTCTTCTAATCAATATATTAAGGGGGTATCCAGGCAGATAACCGATACCCCTTGTATCGTGTTTTGTGTGTAACATTAACTTCACGTAGTGTATCGGGGTGCGGTAGACCGTTTTCTCCTTGGTTGTGTAGAAGACCGTTTGAAAGCGCGGGTCGCCGTACCCCTTTTCCAGATAGAGCCCGAACAGTTGCCTGGGCCAACCGAGCCCGCATCTTGCAAGGACGGGCCTGTTGTGGACAGGAGGAGACGATGGAACAGGAATCGATTTTCGTAGGCATAGATGTATCCAAGGCCCGATTGGACGTAGCGGTCCGTCCCACCGACGAAAGATGGCAGGTCCCCCGCGACGAGGCGGGCATCGGTCAGTTGGTAAGCCGTCTGAAGGCCCTTGAACCGGTCATGGCGTTGCTGGAGTCTTCGGGCGGGTTGGAGCATCCGGTGGTAGCCGCATTGGCTTCCGAGGCTGTTCCCGTGGTTGTCGTCAACGCCCGCCAGGTGCGCGATTTCGCCAGGGCCACGGGTAAACTGCGCCAAGACCGACGCGCTGGACGCGGCGATCCTGGCGCAGTTTGCCGCGGTGGTCCGGCCTCCCGTGCGCCCCTTGCGCGATGCCGAGACTCAGGTCCTCAACGCCCTGGTTGCCCGAAGGCGCCAGGTGATTGTCATGCGGGGCTCGGAGAAGAACCGCCTGCACGCCGCCCCCGCCGCCGTCTGTCCCCGCATCGAGGCCCACATCGCGTGGCTGGATCAGGAGTTGAACGAGCTGGACGAGCAACTGCGAAAGACGATCATCCAGAGTCCTGTATGGCGGGAGAAGGATGATCTCCTGCGCACTGTCCCCGGCGTGGGATATCACCTTTCGCTCACCCTGCTGGCCTTCCTGCCGGAGTTGGGCACGCTGGATCGCCGGCAGATCGCCGCCCTGGTGGGGGTGGCGCCCTTCAACCGGGACAGCTGCACCCTGCGGGGCAAACGCACCGTGTGGGGCGGACGAGCCCAGGTCCGCGCCGCGTTGTACATGGGCGCACTGGTGGCCAGTCGATTCAATCCGGTCATCCGGGACTTCTACCAGCGACTGCTGGCCGCTGGAAAGCCCAGGAAACTGGCCCTCACAGCGTGCATGCGCAAACTGCTGGTAATCCTCAACTCCGTACTCAAGCATGGCGTGCCCTGGCGCGATTTGCAATCTCAAGGCGCCGGTAGCTCCTCTTGACTTTCAAGACAGTTGCTTTCAACTGAGTAAGAAAGGCCCTGCCAGTAAGGCAAAAGAAAAGGATTTGCACGCGCGCGTCAACGGCAATCCGGAGATCGATTTCGCCCCCTGAAGCCAGACTTCCTGTTGATGACGACGGGCTTGACGCGAATCGGAACAGGAATTAGTTTCCTATCCATCGCGCATCGGGGCGCATCCACTCCGCGGAAAAGGCCGAGCCTACCCGATCCATGACGAACAGACAGACTGTGCGAATCTCTTTCTTCTCTGAAGATGCGGAATCAGAGGTCATGGAAAGGAATTCGCCGATGAGTAATCCTCGCACGCTTCCCCGGGACCCCGACCTGGATCAGCTCAAGACCCAGGCGCGGGAACTCCTTAAGGCATTTCGCGCAGACGACGCCGAGGCGATCGCGGCCTTCGCCGTGCATCCCCGCGCGATTGATCCCACCGCCGCGAAATTGACCGATGCCCAACTAGTCATTGCACGGCGTTATGGATTTTCAAGCTGGCCGGTCCTCCGCCGGGAAGTGAACCGGCGCCGGCTGCGCGCCGCCATCTGGCGCGGCAGGAAATCGTCTGTCGCGGAGATTCTGAAACAGGATGGCGGTATCGTAAATGACGCCGTGGCCCATCCGCGCTGGGGAGGCCGCCCCACCCCCATCCAGCTGGCGGCCGAACGAGGCCGTGCTGACGTGATCCGTCTCTTGCTGGAAAACGGAGCGGATCCGGATTGCGGCGCTGCATCCTATGGCGGGTGGAAGGCGCTCCACCTGGCCGCGCACTGGGGTCACATGGAAGCGGTTGCCGCACTAAGGGAATACAGCGCCACGGTCGATATTCACGCCGCGTGCCTGATGGATGACGTCCGCCGCGTGTCGGCGATCCTGGCAGAAGATCCCGACGCGGCGCTCCGGCCGGCCCTCGGGGGTGAGCCTCCGCTTCACGTCGCCGTGACCGTCGAATGCGCAGGCCTCCTGCTCGAACACGGAGCGGAATTGAACACGCTCGACAGCGAAGGCAACACGCCGGTGGGATCGGCGATCGCACGGGGAGATCGATGCCGGCGGCTGGCGGAATACTTGATTGACCGCGGGGCACCGGCCGACCCCTGTCAGCTTGCCGCTCTTGGAAGGACGGATCAACTCAGCCGTCTTTTTCAGACCGATGCGGGTATACTGGATTTCGAAGGGAAGATCGGGGCTCACGCCGTGGAGGGCACGCCGCTGCACGCCGCGGTACAGCATGGAGAGGCGGATACGGTCCGGGCGCTGCTGGACTGGGGTTCGGATGCGAACGCGCGGGCGGATTCCGGTCAGCGTCCCCTGCATCTTTGCGGGGATCCCGGGATCGCGGCGATGCTCGTCGAAGCCGGCGCCGATCCGGGTGCGACGGACGACGAACACGATACGACGCCGCTGGTGTGGGCCAGGGTCGGGATAGAAATCCACGGACCGTCGCCGGCGCGGGAGGCCCTGGTGTCCTACCTGGAGGGCATCACACCGTCACAGAAGGACTAGCGGATTCGAACATCGCGACGATGCGGTCTTTCTCGGCGCGCCTCATCCGGCGGGCGATGCGCAGGGGCGACTTGCCCAGTCGATCCAGAAGGTTTGGATCCGCTCCATGGGCCAGCAGCAATTCCACCGATTTAACCATGTCAGCCCTGGGTCCGGCCTTCAGCGCGTAAAACAGGGGAGTCTCGCCCTTGTCGCTGCGCGCGTCGACCGGCGCGCCGTTGTTCAGCAGCACCTCCATGACCCCCGTGAAACCCGCCTTGGCGGCGAAATGCAGGGCCTGGGCGCCCCGCAGCACCGTGTCGATCCGGGCACCCTTGTCCAGCAGTGCCTGAACGTAATCGGGATCATCCCGCTGGCTGTTGTTCCCCGTACAGGCCGTCCAGATCCACCGTCCCTCCGGGTAGTTGACGTCGGCGCCGTGTGCGATCAGCAGGGCCGCCATTTCGGGCTCCAGGACCCAGTGGCCACAACCTATCCTGAATGTGTCCGCGCCTTTTTCCAGTAACAGCCGGACCAGTCCAATCCGCCCACGTCCAGCGGCGTACTTGACCAGGGGCGTGCTGTTCACCCCGGTCTCGGCACCCCGTTCAAACAGAAACCGCACGACCCGTTCGTGTCCGGCATGCACGGCGTGGTGCAAAGGAGTCACGGGCAGCAGGTCGCAGGCGGGATCGTGGGCGTTTACGAGGCCGGGTTCTTCTTCGAGCAGCGCGGAAACACGATCCAGGTCACCTAGAAAGCAAGCGCTGAAGATATCATACACGGCGCCTCGCTCCCGCAGGAGACCGGCCGTTTCATCTTTGTTCTTGCTCCGGGCGGCACAATAGGCGGTCATCATAACGTCGCTCGAATGAGACGAGGGTATATTCACGTCCACGCCCCGGTCCAGCAGCAGGGCCGCTACCGGCGTATAGCCCCTCAACGCCGCTTCTGCGAGGATGATCGCACTGTGCCGGGGATCATCCAGTACCAAGGGATCCTCTTCCAGGTATCGTCCCAGGGCTTCCACCTGCCCCCTGGCTGCCATCTTTGCCGGCTGTCTCCATCGCTTCTCCCGGTGACATCTCATTTCCCACCCCTGCCGGGCGGGTCGCTGCTCGTTGACGAGACCGCGGGCAAGGGGACCGAGGGTGTCGAGCACTTCCTCCACGAGCCGTCCGTCGGCTATATGATCCCGCAGCGAAGCGGTCATATGCGCCAGCCACCGCTCTGCGGATTCACTTGTGATGTGTATATGCCCATGCCGGTTTCGGATGCCGCCGTACGCATGGTGATGAGTATAGCCGGGCTCT
>JAPOYX010000238.1 GCA_026706345.1 Gemmatimonadota bacterium
TGGTAAAACATGCATGTTTGGCATCATCGCAGTTTACAGTGTTAGGACTAGGTGATACTGTACCGTCAAAATTCCTGATACCTGTCCTTACGATGAATACCTTTCATCGGAGATGAAGAATTGCTCAAAACGAGTGTGATCAAAGCTAAACTCATAGTCTGGATGCAGAAAAACCATCTTCTCAGCCGGTATCTGCATGATAAGAAGGTAAAATTGCATTGCATCTCCGTGCCAGTATCCTAGATCATCATAGACAGCAACACGAAGATCTTTTTTTGTCCTGTTTGCCATCTCTACTAGTTCATTGAGACCTTTGAAGTCTTTAATGTCGTAGAAATGATCAGGAAACTTTGTTTCACATGTTCCATCTTCGGAGATTCCGAAGTCACATCTTTTGATGAAGACTTCATCACACTCGTTTGTCTCTGGGTTATACTCTTCACCCCAGATTTCATTACCCCTGTGATATATATTGGAACAGTCAGGTGTTGTCCTACATGTTCCATCTTCGGAGATTCCGAAGGTACATTTTTCGATGAGTACTTCATCACATTCGTTTGTATCTGGGTTGTACTCTTGACCCCAGATCTCATCACCTCTGTGATATATGTTGGAACAGTCAGGTTTTGGTAGTTCAGTGTAACAGGAGTTATCTTCGTCACTACATCCGTATGCACAGGTTTCTACGATTACTTCTGTGCAAGTTATTGTTTCATAGTCAGGTTCAAAAACTATGAGGTTACCTTCTAAACAGTGTACTCCTTCTGGACAGGTTATGTGTATGGAATAACATGATGCATTTTCTACATCACACCCATATTCTTCACAGTCTTCCAGAACTTTTTCGACACAAGTGTTTGTTTCTGTGTCTAACTCTTCGTACACGAGTTGATCGTTCAAACAGTATGGTTCTGTTTTGCAAGTTGGAGTCGGAGGTGGTGGGTTACATGTATCATCTCCGTTTTCCACAGAGCTACATCCATACTTACACCTCATTGTTTGTTTTACACAATCTCCTTCTCCATCTGGTTTGTAGAAAACCAGACTTCCAGAACTACACACTTTTTCTTCTTTGCAAACAACAGGTTCTTCAACAATCTCTTTGTTAGCTTCTGTTAAAGCTTTAGAGATTACGCTGTTGATGGTTACTAAACTTAAACTGTTACAAGAGAGAATGACAAACAAAGACAAAGACAACAATATGCGACGCCATCCCTGGCGGCCTCTCGCTCTTCCTGCCGGATGAATACGCCTGTCGTCGGGATTTTGCCCTTGCCGGCCCGTCCTCCCATCCCCCTCCGGGAAGTCTCTCGTGCCGCCAAGCCCTGCCCCTCCGGTTGGAAGATCAGCGAAGCCGGGAATCTCCTTCGACGGATTCCCAGGAAGATCCCTTGAGGACGCCGGCAACCGCCGGCGCGACCGCGACAGGGCGAGGAACAGCGCCGAAAGTAATGCTTTGTGACCTCTGAACGTCATTTAACCCCTACCCTTTCGTTGACGTGGCAGCTAACGGTAGGCCGGCGCCTGCAAGCCGTCCAACCGCGTCGCGGCCGGCTTCGGCCTGCTCTGCCAGGACGGGACCGGCGGGCTACCGCGGCAGGCGGTACGGGTTCCCCTCGTAGCCCGCGGCGAGCTCGTGGCTGTTCCCGTGCGCCGGCAGCTCGCGGACGCGGGCGTAGCGCGCCAGCGCCTCCCCGCGGCGCCCCAGACCGTCGAGAGCCATGCCGAGGAAGAGGTTGGACAGCGCCACGTAGCCGCCGGTTTCCTGGTCTTCGGGACGCTCGCCCAGACCGCGGCTGAGGCTGTCGGCCGCGGTCAGCGGCGGCACCACCTCGGCGAGCCGGTTGCGGATGAAGGCGAAATACCCATGGTAGTAGAGGGCCTCGATATGGGCGCGCCGGTGGTACCCCCTCGCCCCCGCTTCGCAGCGTTCGACGACCTCGCGGTACAGGGGCAGGGCGCGGTCCCAACGGTCGAGGGACGCGTAGGTCCTGGCGGTGTAGCGATGAAAGATCGAGTTGGGCGGGTAGCGCGACCGCAGCTCCTCGAGATAGGGCAGGGCCTTGGCCTCGTCCTCCTCGAAGAGGCGGTAGATCTGCGCCAGAAAGTACTTCGCCTCCGCCTTTGCGTAGCGACCTTCAGCGGCGACTTCCCGCAGCTGCCGCAGCCCGGTTTCGCGGTCTCCGTCCTTGAGCATCCAGATGACGGCGCGCACGATCGGGTACTTTTGCGGGATCACGTCGCGGAAGTAGTTGTAGATCCCCTGTCCGAACAGGATGTCCTTGTTGGTCGGCTCCATTTTGCGGCTGCGCTCGAGCAGCGGCAGGCTGCGCAGCCCGTCCTGCGCCGCCCGCAGCATCTGCCGCCGGTCGCCGCGCAGGCGCCCGCGAAAGCCGATCGCCCCTCCCTTGAAGAGGATGGCGTCGAAGTCGTCGGGGGCGATGCGCAGGCGGGCGTCGCAGATCTCGATACACTCGTCGATGCGCCGGTAGAAGGCCTCGTCGTGCGAGGTGTCGTCGAGGTCGATCAACACCCGCCACCAGGCCACCATCGCCCGGAAGAAGTAGCCGAGGGGGTTGTCGGGGTACGAGGCGACGAGGTCGTCGAAGTAGCGGTCCGCCTCCTCGAAGCGGAGATTGTAGATGAGATCGACGCCGCGCTGCACGCGCTCGTCGTACACCCGCACGGTCAGCGACGGAGGCGGCTCTGCCGGGGCGGCCCCCGAAGGGAACAGCAGCAGGGCGGCTGCCGTCATACGGAAAGCGAACCGGGCAAGGGGCATGCGGTCCGATTTCGGGGGATTACAGTTCATGGTGCTCCGGCAATAATAACTTCATTATCAACTTCCCGAACTTCATCGCACCGAACGGCAGAAATGTCTGAACGAACCCACGACGTAATCGTCATCGGCGGCGGCTCCGCCGGATACGCGGCCGCCGCCGCCGCCCGCGACGCCGGCGCCGACGTCGCCATCGTCGATCACGGCCCCCTCGGCGGCCTCTGCATCCTGCGCGGCTGCATGCCGAGCAAGACCATCCTGCGTTCTTCCGACATCATGGCGCTGATGCGCCGGGCGCCGGAGTTCGGCCTGCTGCCGGTCGAGGCCGGCGCCGACCTGGCCGCCATCATCGGCCGAAAGGAGCGCCTGGTCCGGTCCTTCGCCGACTACCGCATCGGGCAGCTGCGCAGCCCGGGTTTCACCCTTTACGAGGAACGCGCTGTTTTCGAGAACCCGCACCGCCTGCGTGCCGGGGATCACCTCCTCGAGGCGGCCAGCTTCATCGTCGCCACCGGCTCGGTAGCGACCCGGCCGGCGATTCCCGGGCTCGACGAGGCCGGCTACCTGACCAGCGACGAGCTGCTCGAGCTGCGCGAGCAGCCCGAATCCCTGCTCGTTCTCGGAGGAGGGCCGGTAGCGGTCGAGCTGGCGCAGTTCTTCCAGCGCATCGGCACCGAGGTCACCCTGCTGCAGCGCAGCGGCCACATCCTGTCGAAGGGGGACGAGGACCTGGCGCGGCCGGTCGAGGAGGCCTTCCGCGAGGACGGAATGCGGCTCTTCACCGGCACGCAGCTGCACCGCTTCAGCGCGGATGGAAAGACAGTAACCGCCCACTTCATCCACGAGGGGGAGGAGCGCACCGCCTCCGCGCAGCTGGTGTTTCAGGCCCTGGGGCGGCGGCCCAACATCGACGGCCTCGGGCTCGAGGCCGCCGGGGTCGAGAGCGGCCGCGCCATAACCGTCGACGAGGAGATGCGCACCAGTCAGCCGCACATCTTCGCCGTCGGGGACGTCAACGGCGAGCACGAAATCGTCCATATCGCCGTTCAGCAGGGGGAAATCGCCGGCCACAACGCCGTGTGCGGCGAGCGGCCGGCGAAGCGCATGGATTCGCGGCTGAGCGTCCAGGTCGTCTTCACCGATCCGGCGGTCGCCGGCGTCGGCCGCTCGCAAAAGGATTGCCGCGCCGAAGGGATTCCCCACCTCGTCGCCTCCTACCCGTTCGACGACCACGGCAAGTCGATGACCATGGGGGCGACCCACGGCCACGTGAAGCTGATCTGCGATCCCGACAGCGGCGAGCTGCTCGGCGGCCACATCGTCGGCCCCGAGGCCGGGGAGCTGATCCACGAGCTGATCGCGGTGATGTACTTCCGCGGCACCGTCGGCGACCTCGCGAACATCCCCCACTATCACCCGAC
>JAPOYX010000239.1 GCA_026706345.1 Gemmatimonadota bacterium
CTCCTTGAAACGATTAATCCCTGCCGTTCTGAACAAGCCGTGCGTACGGGCTATGTGGATCGTGCCGCCCCTCGCCTGGCCCCGCAGGGTATCGCGGGAAACCTGCTCCACCACCTCGAGCACCTGGTGTTCCGTCTGCAGCAGGTCCGCGAGGGAAATGTGATCGAGCACGCCGGACAGGTACCGGGCCAGGACCGTCCAGACCGGACGGATGGCGCATGCGTTCAGGTGCGCGCACGCCTCCAGGTGGCCGGAGAAATGATCGCACATGTGGCTGTCCGGGCTGGTGATCACGATCCCCTCTTCAGAACTCAGGGCGCGCATGACCTCGCCCAGCGTGATGCTTCGCGGCTCCTTCGCCAGCGCGTATCCTCCCCTGATTCCCCGCACGCTTCGGACGAGTTCCGCCCGCCTGAGGATCATCAGCAGCTTCGAGACGTAGTCCAGGGAAATGCCCTCCGACTCGGCGATCTGGCGGCCCGTTACCGGGTCGCGGGAATGATGTCGCGCCAGTTGCAGTATGCACCGAAGTCCGTATTCTTCCTGGGCGGTCACTTTCATGGAGGCGTCTCCTTTTTCATCCGATTTGCCTACGTGAATATAGCAAACCTGACTTTTCTGTCAAGTATTAAATCTGTTTCTTAATCGAAGCTGTTGTTGCGTGCGGGTTTGCTGTGCCGAGCCATGCCGGCCGCTCAAGCTGAGACGCTGTCGTTTCCTGTGCGATCTCCTTGACATCAAAGGCTGCCTGCGTTACAGTCGGTCCCATATCCGCTTAACCGAATCACACGCTTACACAAGGACATCAGACCACCCATGCCCGGTAAACTCGATGTACGCCTTTTGCCCGGTACCCATTCGATCGACGCGCTAGTGGGTGAGGGGTATTTCCCTGTCATAACCTGCCTGGGAGGCAGCGAACTGCTTGTGGCATACCGTTGCGGCGCCGCGCACATGGGCCTGGGCGGTCGCCTTGACGTAGGAAGGTCGCTTGACGGCGGTTTGACCTGGTCCGCACCAATGACCGTGGCCGACAGCGAAAGAGACGACCGCAACCCCGCACTGGGCCTGGCTCCTGACGGCACGCTCGTCCTGGCCTACCACTGGCAGGGTTCCTACGATGAAGACGGCGCGTGGAAACCGGAATTGGGCCGCGTCGATACCCGGGTCGTATTCTCCGCAGACGGCGGACATACCTGGACCGGCGACGAACTCATCGATTACACTCCGATCAACGGGGCCTCTCCCTTCGGCAAGATCTTCACCGCGGACGGTGTCCTGCACATGCTGATCTATGGCGGCTCGCCGTTGTGCCAACCCGGTGACGGTACGGTCCGCGTCGGCCCCGCGACGACACCGACGTATATCCTCCGATCCACGGACAACGGCCGTACCTGGGGAGACCCGACCCTGGTGGCGATGGGATTGAACGAATCGGACGTGGCCATCCTTCCCGACGGCCGCTGGCTGTTTGTCGCCCGTTCGGAGAACCGGTCCGAACAGGCGCTGTACGCCTGTGTTTCGGAAGACGGCGGGTACACCTGGCGTGGGACCGGACGGGTCACGGACGCGATGGAGCATCCGCCGGACATTACCCTGCTATCCAACGGCTGGCTGCTGATGCTCTTCGGACGCCGTCATCCACCCTTCGGCGTGGAAGGCCTGATCAGCCGGGACGGCGGGGCGACCTGGGACGACCGGAGGCTGGTCATCGATGACTCCCTGCCCGGGGCCGACATCGGTTATCCCTCCACTGCCCGCCTCGAAGACGGCCGGCTGGTTACCGCCTATTACACGGCAGGGACCGCGGAGAAGCAGTGGGAGATGTTCCGTGCCGCGGACGTCGCCTGCAAGGTCGTGTCCTACGACGAATCCAGCCTGATCGACCACTGGAGTAAAGTCACGTAACCACAAGTTCAAGAGCGGGTTACAATTTTTGGAGGATTCGTGCGCCTTGTAGATTCCGGCGTGATTTGCGACGACCAGGTCATCCCGGATCACCGCAGGAACTGCGCCTTCACCACCATCAGCCGGCTGCATGACGGCACGATACTCGTTTCGGGCCGCTGGGGCTCGGCACGCGATTCGGTGGACGGGCACGCCTGTATCTGGGCCACGGCGGATCTCGGCCGGACCTGGGAACTGCGTTACGACGGCTTCGGCAAGGGATCGTGGGACGGCAAGCCCGGCGAAATCAAGGGGCTTACCAGTACGGAACTGTCCCCCGGGAAGCTCACCGCCACGGCTCTGTGGGTAGACCGTTCCGACCCTGATCTACCCTTCATCCATCCGGAGACGCAGGGCCTGCTCCCCATGCGCATCATGCACGCGGATTCTGAGGACGGGGGATTCACCTGGAGCATGCCGCGCTCCATGGAAACCACGCCCCACCTCGCCGCCTCACCCTGTTCGCACCCCATCATACGGTTGCCCGGCGGTGTCCTGGCGCAGCCCTATGAACAGTGGAAGGAATACTTGGATTCGTCACCGGGCCGGCCCGCGGCCAGGCTGCGTTTCTCCCGGGACGGGGGCCGGACCTGGCCGGACTTCGCCACCGTGGCCCGGCATCCGGACAATGCGCTGGCCTACTGGGACCAGCGGCTGGCTGTCCATCCCGATGACGGCCGCCTGGTCGCCACGTTCTGGACCCACGATTTCTACGCGGGCATCGACGTCGACATTCATATCGCCTTCGGATCGCCGGACGGCAGGTCATGGACGGTCCCGCGCGTTACCGGCCTTCCCGGCCAGCACTGCCAGCCCCTGTCCCTGGGCGGCGACCGCCTGCTGGCCGCCTATCCGCGACGCAGGGATCCTCCGGGCATCGTGCTTTCCATCAGCGAGGATTTCGGGGAGAACTGGGATCGCGAACGGGATCTCCTGGTCTACGACAGCACTGCGGGCACGGAATCCGGCGCCAGCGGCGCCCGCAGCCAGTCCGAACTGTGGGGCGACATGGAGCGGTGGCGCTTCGGACATCCCCGGATGGTGCGTTTGCCGGACGACGAGGTGTTTGTCGTCTACTATGCGGGCAATGATACCGTCAAGACCGCACGATGGGCGAGGGTGCGCGTTTAGGCGGGCGGCGACACGGCCCGACGACCAGCGATACGCTTACTCCAATCACCCGGGTTCAGCCCCGCACGTCCCGCCACGGCCGGGCCATGATCTGCTCGAATCCTTCCGGGTCGATGTCGACACCGAGACCCGGGCCCTGGGGAACCGCCACGCAGCCGTCCGCATCCAGCACGAAGGGTTCGGCGAAGTACCCCTTGCCGATGAACGTCCTGCCCCCCTCGCGCCAGCAATTCACTTCGTTGTGTTCCTGGACCAGGAAATTCGACGCGCAGGCGTCGATCTGGATGGACGCGGCCAGGGCCAGGGGGCTCAAAGGGCAGTGCAGGGCGAGTTTCGCGTAAGCGCTTTCACCCATCACCGCGATCTTGTGGCATTCTGTGATCCCGCCCGCGTGGCACAGGTCCGGCTGCATCACGGACAGGGCGTTCTTGCGCAACGCATCGTAGAAGATCCACTTGCCCATCCATCGTTCCCCGGCGGCGATGGGGACTTCGCTGTTGCGCGCGATGTCCGCGAGCACGTCGACCCGTTCCACGGGCATGGGTTCCTCGATGAATAAAGGACGGTGGGGCGTGAGGGCGGAGATCATCTGTTTCGCCATCGCGGGGTGCGGATTGTGGATATCCACGGCCACTTCTACATCGGGACCGGCCCCCTTCCGCACGGCGGCGAAAGCTTCGGCAATCCGTTCCACTTCATAAGTAGGTTCCAGTCCGGTACCCATGCCCACGTGCAGCTTCATGCATCGGAAGCCCCATTCTTCGATAATGACCCGGGCTGCTTCCTCGTGGCCCTCCGGGAAAACCCAATCCGGTTCCCGGGAAGGATCCCAACCCGCATCGTAGGGCAGACCGGGCTCCACGCACCACGGCAACTGGCCTCCCACGGCGCGGTACATGCGTATCCGGTCGCGGCAGGCCCCGCCGAGCATGCCGTGGACCGGGATCCCCGCGGCTTTCCCGGCAAGGTCCCAGAGCGCCATGTCGATGCCGCTGATCGCGCTCATCTTCACCGGTCCGCCCACGTAGCCGGAACCGCCCTCGTACATGGTATGCCACAGCGACTCGACGCGGCATGGATCCTTGCCGATCAGCAGCGGCTCGAGGCGCCGCACTTCGGCAATGACGCTTTCGGGGTGGTTTTCCAGATAGGGTTCGCCCCAGCCGAACAGCTCGGTGTCCGTGTGGATCTTCAGCCATACCCAACTGGGCGGAACGCGCAGGATTTCGAAGTGGGTTATTTTCATGTTCGATTTCGCTCCTCGTCTGGTTTTGCGGAATGGCCGGATCGGACCGCCTGGCCGTGATTACCGGCCGTAGACCGTCTGGATCGTGGCGCGAATGTAGCCGTTCGCATAGGCGCGCCCGGCCCATCCGGCCCGTGCCTGCGGAAATCCCGGCGTGTGGTCCATCCCGAAAGGCCCGTCGTACCCGTTGTCGCGATAGGTTTCCATGGCCCGGCGCATATCCACTTCGCCTTCATCGATGAACACCTCGGCGAACCTCGGCAATTGGCCCCGGACGTTTCGGAAATGAACCAGGGCGATCTTGTTCCGGGACGCCATCTCGGCAATGATGCCGTATACACCCTGGGGACCCGCCAGTTCGGTCATGCAGCCCTGGCAGAAAAGCATCCTGTGGTTATCGCTCGGTACCGTGTCGAAGATGCGCCGGAAGTGCTCCACCGTGGAACAGATCTGCGCGACGCCGCCCAGCGGCTCGGGAATGGGCGGGTCGTCCGGGTGGAGCGCCAGGTTGACGCCGGCCTTCTCGGCGGCCGGAACCACGATATTCATGAAGGTGACCATGTTGTCCCACATCACCGCTTCGGAGACGGGCGGCTCGCGGGGCGGAGGACGGTTCCGGTCGAACTCGGCATAGTCGAACGTGCTGTAGACCACGCCGCCGCGGCCAATGTCGGAGGGGGTCCGGAAATTCCCCATCGGCTTGAAATTCCAGGCGAGGGTTGGTATGCCCGCGCGGCCGATGCATTCGATGAGCCGGACAAAGGCGCCCAGTTCGTCGTCCCGCTTCTCCGTGGCCAGGGTGATCCCTTCCAGGACCGGCATGAAGACGGTATGCAGCCGGAGCCCATGGGATTCGGTCTTCTCCCGGGCTTTTTCGAAGAGCTCCGTGCTGTCCTTGCCCGCCCTCACGTGCCGTTCAGCCTCGACCCTGCCGCCGGTCCTGAGATCCAGCTGGATCAAATCCACGCTGATCGCGCGATAGAAGCTGAGCGTATCGTCGTCGAATTCGGTCCAGTTTACGACATCGTGCAGATACATCGGGCTCCTCCAATGCGGGCGCTGTGGACCGGACGCCGGATTTCTGCGGCCTGGCCATGGGGATGGGGATCTGGTGTTAAGATAGACCGCCCGGAAGTCTCGGCAATTCGAAAATGGAAAATGAAAGCCCACAGCGCCATATTGACTGTCGAAAAAAGGCGTCGCGCATTATACTCGAGATTACTTGACCATCCCTGTACGGCGTCAGTCGCGGCAGGCTGGCGCGATCCTTCGATAGTTTTACACCCTATTTGCAGAAAGCAAACCACAACAGGAGCAAATCCATATGGCGGCGGGCAATTTGAAACAGCGCATTGGTGCGGGCGAGCAGATCATTGGCGCCAATGTCGGCATGACCCATACCCTGGAGCAGTTGAAAAAGATCGTTGAATCCGGAAAATTCGATTTTCTCTGGGTGGATGGACAACACAGTGCCTTCAGCGAAGACCGGCTGGTGGAGTTCTGCGACCGGGCCGATACGCTGGACGCCGACGTGGTATTCCGAATCAAGCACACCTGTCACAGCTATCTCGTCGGCAACCTGCTCGACCTCGGCCCGGCGGGGATCGAAGTGCCCCAGGTCGAAACGGAATCAACCGTCGAGGAGGCGGTCGACTTCTTCTACTACCCGCAGAAGGGCATGCGGAGCTGGGGAGGCGGGGCGCGGCGGAAAGTCAACGAAGTCGGGGGAGACCGGCTTCAGTACGCCGCATGGTGGAACAACTACGGCGTATTGATGATCCAACTCGAATCGATCCCCGCGGTGACCGGTGCGCGGAGACTGGCCAAGGCGGGCGTGGACTGCCTGTCCTTCGGCCCGAACGATCTGATGTACAGTATCGAAGCGCACCCGCAACACCCCTTCCGCGACGTGGACGACTGCGTCCAGCACGTGGTCGACCAACTCAGGGACTCTGACACGCGAGTATGCTTTCGCAACTACGCGCCGGAAACCCGCCAGGAATACGTGGACATGGGTGTAACGGTATTTCTGGAGAATCCGGTTCTGTAAATTACCGGTTTGCCAACTGATATCGTAATCTTTTCCTGTCGGTCACGCCGCTAGTCCCTGCCCGACGAGAACGCGCCAAAAACCACGTTGGCCAGTATGAACGCCACGGCGAGCTTCAGCGATGTCGTCCAGGACAGGGTATCGACGATGAGACCCTGGGCCACCGCTTCGGGGAACAAATCGGGTATGATCCAGGCCCATAGCCATCTCAGAACCAGAATCGACAGGACAAAGATGACGACCATGGCAAGCAGTCCGATTGGAAGTATGTTCATGACTATCTTTTTATTCACCGGATGACCTCCGCAAATGGTAGATTCTACTCGAAATCCAGCGCCTGGGCCTCGTACATTTTTGAGAAGATGCCACCGCGAGCTACCAGTTCTCTCGGTGTGCCCGATTCGACCAGTTTTCCTCCGTCGATGACCAGGATGCGGTCCGCATGACGGATCGTGGACAGACGATGGGCAATGACGATGGCGGTTCGGCCCGTTCTTGCCTCTTCAACGGCTATTCTGATCTTCTCCTCGGCCAGGGCGTCCAGGGCGGAAGTGGCCTCGTCGAGAATCAGGATCCTCGCACTGCTACGCATGAATGCCCGTGCCAGCGCGATGCGTTGCTTCTCCCCTCCCGAGAGCGCGACCCCGCCCTCTCCCGCGAGCGTATCGAGGCCCTCCGGTTGATTTCCAATGAATTCTTCCAACGAGGAGGAATGCACGGCCCGGGCTACCATCTCCGGACGATAGTCGGTTTCGGGGTAAGCGATGTTCTCCGCGAGCGTGGCGTTCCAGATGAATACATCCTGGGACACCACGGCGATCTGGTTCCGCAGCGATTCAAGGGACATATCACGAATGTCCCTTCCAGCGACTGTGATCCGGCCGCTTTCAGGTTCCTGTAATCGGGTCAGCAGATCGATAATCGTGGTCTTCCCCCCACCGCTGGGACCCACGACGCCGACGAATTCCCCTCCGTTCATCCTGAACGACAGATCCTTCACCTCATAGCCCCGTTCGTATCTGAAATCCACATTGGAAAATTCGATGGCCGGCGGTTCGATGACGAGCGGTTGAGGGCTGAACGTACCTCGCAGACCCGGTTCAAGGGGAAGATCGAACAGGTCGTTCAGACTCTCGACCGAGACCTTGATCAACCGTGTGCCGGTATAGGTGGTGAGCACCGTTCGCAACGCGGCGTACGCCCGAGGCGCATAGGCCATAATCGCCACCAGGCTGCCGATGGTGACGGCATCGTCCATGACCTGGAATGCGCCGTATCCCAGCAGCACGCCAAGTACCAGTCCGTTGATTACTTCGTTCGGAAAAGTGAGCATGATGTCGTGGAGGGCCGCGCCTCGTATCTTGATCCGGGTGAGGCTGTCCATGTGGCCGGCCCACCGCCTCATGGCATGTTCCTCGCCGTTGAACATGCGTATCGTGCGAAATGCGTTGAATACTTCGTAGAGAAAGCTCTCCGAGACCTTGCCCTGGTCGTTCACCTGCCGGTCCATTTCCTTCGAGTACCGGGTCAGGTACCGGGTCACGAGATAGGTCGCCGGCAACGCGGCGCAGAAGACGGCCGCCAATTCGACGTTCAAAACGAACATCACGGCCAGCACGCCGGCCAGCACGATCGCGCTGGAAACCACCGGCAACAACTCGTTCTTTATGTACATGTCGCCGATCTTGCCGGCATCCCGCGTTACCCGATAGACCATGCCGCCCCTGGGAATCTTCTCGACGGCATCGAGCCGCACGTGCAGCAGATGGTTCAAGACCGCCTTGCGCAGGGCCAGCGTTACCGTATAGCCTATTCGGACCCTGATATGTCCCTCGAAATAGGAGATCCCGATCGCCACCAGGGGGGTCGCCACCATCCCCGTCAGCAGCCACCACAGCAGACCGGTGTCCGATTCCGGGATCACCCTGTCGAACAGCATCTTGTAAAACAGGGGCTGGACCAGCATGACGGCCGATCCCGCAAGCATCATGAGGACCACTGCGATAATGGCGTACTTGCGCCGATACAGCGTCTGCCGGATTATCTCGGCGGTACGTGGCACTGAATCATGGTTTCCTTGGATTCGCCTGTTTTTCGGTTCGTCTGACGCCATGTCTATGAACTCCTTTGATCGTCAAAATCCACCCGTCGACCGTAAAGTCGCCTACGCGCAGGCATCCGATCTGTCGACCTCACAAACAGGCAAAGCCCCCGGCAGCATGCACCACCAGGGGCTTGGTCTTGTTTGCTTCGAAACCGATCGTCTGACTAACCCTGGTTCGACCCACCCAGGATATCCTCGAGTTCATTCACGAACACCTCGAGTTCGTCCGGCTTGCCGATGGTGACCCGCAGATGATTTCCGAGGAGATCGGTCTCCCTGGTGCGGTATCCCGATCCGGCGCGCACCATAACACCGCGTCTGAACAGTTCGCCCGACATCCGCCGGCTGTCCCGCTTGACGTCCACGATCATGTAGTTTCCGTGGCTCGGCGTATACGCCAGTCCCAGGCGGTCGAACTCGGCAGACAGGTATTCCTTGCCGTCGTTCACGACCTTCAGCGTGCGCGCCACGAATTCATCGTCGTCCAGGGCCGCCAGCGCCGCGTGCATGCCCAGCGTGCTCAGCCCGCCCCCGAAGAAACCCATGTGCGCCATCAGCATATCCATCATCCGCTGGCCAGCGACGGCGTACCCGATGCGCATGCCGGCCAGGCCGTAGATCTTGGAGAAGGTGCGGGCGACCACCACGTTTTCCCGCTCCAGGGCGAGTTTGACGGCATCCTGGTAGTCCGGATCCCGAACGAAGTGGATATAGGCTTCGTCGATGAGCACGATGGCCTTCTCGGGCGCCGCATCCACCAGGGACACCAGTTCGTCGTAAGGCACAATCGTTCCGGTGGGATTGTTGGGATTGGTGACGACGATCAGGGACGTATTCGGGGTGATGGCCGCCTTCATGGCGCCAAGATCGTGCACGAAATCACCCGTGGTCGGCACGCGGACGACGCTGACGTTCTTCCCCATCATCTGAAAACTCTGAAATCCCCGTGCGACCGATCCATATCCCGGGACCGCCTCGATACACTCCCTGCCGTCGCTCGCGGCCATGACGGCGAGCGCCTGAAGAATCGGACCCGAACCGGGGGTAACCATGATCCGGTTCAATTCCCTGAAACGCATGAAGGAGCGCATGTCAGTGAAACTCAGTTCGAAATTCTCGACGCCGGGGACGCCGTGGAACTTGTTGAGGCGGACCGGCAGGTCGACGCCGAAATCGTATCGGTTGATTTTATGCAGGTTCTCGGCGATGGCCGCAATGGCACGGGGGGACGCGCCAAGCGGGTTCTCGTTGGCACCGATCTGAACCCGGCCCGGATCAACACCGTAGCCATGGACGTCGCTCGCCTTCTTGCCGGTGGCGAGCGCTTCCGCGATGTCCCAGGTCGATCCCGCGGCCACGGCGCCGGCGCCCAGCAAAGCGCCCTTCATGAAACGACGCCGGGTGAAACCGTTCTTCAGTACACTCCCGAAACCCATGATCATGCCTCCGCAATTAAAAGTGATCAAACCACGTTCTGAGCTCGAACCTGCTACCTGATATTCAATCTTGACATCTGCGTAATGATGTAATCGGCGCAGCGGAACGCCAACGCCTGGATCGTCAGCGTCGGATTGCTCTTTCCGCTGGTGACGAAGGACGAACCGTCCACGATGAACAGGTTGTCCACGTCGTGGGCCTGGTTGAACTTGTTGACCACCGAAGTCGCCGGATCGTTGCCCATGCGGCAGGTACCCATGAGATGAGCGTCGCCGTGGGGTACGAAATTCGGTGAGGCGACGATCCCGTGGGCCCCGGCGGTGTCGAGCAGCTCACGGGCCCGGTCGCGGAAGAAGTCCCCGAGTTTATGCTCGTTCGGATGCACGTTGTAGGTTACGCGCGGGACAGGCAGGCCCCACTTGTCCCTGACGTCTGGATCCAGGTCTATCGTATTGGATTCCTGGGACATGGACTGCATGCTCGTCAGGGCGACCATGTAGCGGGTGTAGTTGTCCATGATCCATTTCTTGCGCCGGGCGCCCCACCTGCGAAGGCGCGGCATGTTCAGGTTGGCGAAAGATATGGTTTCGCCGTCTCCCCGCGGTTCCAGCACGCCCCCGCCGAAGAAGCCGTACTTGTCCGGATCGGGGTCGTAGACATCCTGTATGATCCGGGAATCCATGACCCCCTTGTACTCGTTCAGATCCTTCTCGAAGAAACCCCGCGCGGACTGGTAGTAGTTGAACATGAGGTGCCTGCCCACCTTGCCGCTGCTGTTCGCCAGACCGTCCGGAAAGAGATTCGATTTGGACATGAGCAGGAGGCGGGGGGTATGGACGCCGTTGCAGCAGACGATCACGGCACGGGCCTCCAGGCGATGCTCCCGAAGGTCCTTGTCGAGGTAGATGACCCCTTCCGCTCTGCCGTCCTCGTCGACGACGATCTCCCGCACGCAGGAATCGGCCCGCACCTCGCAGTTGCCCGTCCTCAGCGCACGGGGGATCATGGTGACCAGCATGCTGGACCGAGCGCCGATGGTACAGACGTAGCTTTCACAAAAGCCACAGTTCATGACCGGCGGCCGCCCGCCGTATTCCCGGGAGTTGATGGCCAGCGGCGCCGGGTAGGAGTGCCAGCCCAGCTTCTGGGCCGCCATGTCGGCCAGGGCGCCCGAGCTGGTCCGCGGCACCGGCGGCATGGGATAGGGCCGGCGGCGCGGCGGATCGAAGGGATTGGCGCCGGCGAGTCCAGAGATGCCGACTTCGTACTCGGCCTTTTCGTAGTAGTGCTCGAGGTCCCAGTAGTCGATGGGCCAGTCCTGCACGTCCGCGCCGTCCAGGTCGCCGAAGAGGCTTCGCTCCTTGAAATCGTTCTCGTGGAGCCGCCAGGATATGCCCGTGTAGTGGAGCGTGCTGCCGCCCACCGTGCTCTGCATGTGAATCCCGTGATCCTCGATGGCCTGTTCACTGGCCGACTGCCGGTAGGTATTGGGCTGGTCATGGCGATAGATGTCGGCGTGTTCATGCAGGCTGCTGCTGGCGGGATGCATCGCCGTGAGCTCGTCCTGGTCGAAGTGCCGCGTCTTCAGGAAGGGCCCCATTTCCATGGCGACGACCCTTAGGCCCTGCGTGCTCAGTTCCTTCGCCATGACGGCGCCGGCGGCACCGGTGCCGATGATGATGACGTCAGGTCGGCGGATTCTGGGATTGGGAAGGGACATGATCGCTCCGGAACTACTCCTTGCCGATGATCCTGCTCTTCATAGGTCCGCCGTAGGGCTGCCATTCGGGGTAGGCGATCTCCGGAATGGTCATGTCGAATTCACTGAAGGGGGGATCGTAGCCGAAAGGCGCACGGCCCGGGAAACGGATCAGCTTCCATCCAGTCTCACGGTAATTCCCGCCGTGGGCTGGATCGCAGAACATCCCTTCCATGGTATGCGTAACCACTATGCGCAGGAAGTCGCGGGCGCCCATGGGGGCGTCCTGCGGCCATTCCCGGGGAGACCTGGCCCGGTCGATTCCCATGAGCGCTCTTCGCTTTCCCCGGGTATCCAGATCCACGAAATCGGATTCGAGCGTAGCCCGGCAATACCGGTCGAAGGTGTCGAGGCCGGCTGTATAGGACGCCTTGTAGTCTGACCGATGGGCGCCGAGGGCCTGGTCGATATACACGACCACGCGGGCTTCCGCCGCGCCGGGACCGTTTTCGTCCGACGGCATGATCATCCGGGTCAGGGCATCCACCGTCCGTCCCTGGCGGGCGTCCAGATTCTGCCAGACATGTTCGTAAGGGACGTCCTCCTGCGCGTCGAGGACGCCGGTCCGGCTGAGTACGCCCAGCGTGACCACGCCGCCCGTGGCCCGGGCGGTGTTGGATATAAACGACCTGCGTGAAAACCGCTTGGTAGTCATGGTTGCGGGGCTCCGGAATCCGGTGATTACCACGTTCGAACGTACATCGGGAATGTATACACATTTCGGGCCGATTTATTCAAACTATCCGCTCCAAAAATACGGCTGGATACCGGGTTGACAATAGAATTCGGCCGCGCGTAATCAGACGGGCAAAGAAGTTGACGGCTATGCCTTCGAATCTATATTCATTTAGCATGGATGTTCTGAAACCTCCGGCATTAAAACCCGGAGATACCATCGGGATCGTCGCGCCGGCCAGCCACTCCGCGCTCCCGAGCGCGTTGAATAACGGCCGCCGATCGCTCGAAACGCTCGGATTCCGCACGGTCACGGCGACGCATCATGCCGACAGGCACGGGTTCCTGGCCGGACGGGACGATGATCGTCTTGGCGATCTGGAAGCCATGTTCGCCGATCCGGATATCCAGGGCATCGTCTGCCTCCGCGGCGGGTACGGCTCGGCGCGGATGCTGCCGCGCATGGATTTCGAGATGATTCGCGCCCACCCCAAGGTCTTTGTCGGCTACAGCGACATAACGGCACTCCACGGGGCCATACGCCGGCATACCGGTCTGGTCACATTCTGGGGGCCCATGGTCTCGTCCGACATGAGTCCCGATTTCCGTCCGTTCAACCGGGACGCTTTCATGAAGGCGGTTACAGGCACGGCCGCCATCGGGACGATACCGCATCCGGACGATCTGCCCCCCGTGCAGGTCATTCGTGGTGGAACGGCCGTCGGACCATTGATCGGGGGCACGCTTTCGTTGCTTGCCGCCGCGGCGGGGACACCGTACGAATTCGAATACGACGGCGCCATCCTGTTCTTCGAGGATGTGGGCGAGGAGCCCCACCGGATCGACCGGATGCTGACGCAGTTGCTGCAGGCCGGCAGGCTGGAACGGGTATCGGGGATCGTGATCGGCGAATGCGCCGGATGCGGCAGCGCCCCGAACAATCCCGCCTTCCCCTACGGAAATTTCAGCATCGAGGAAGTGTTTGCGGAACGCCTGCTGCCTCTTGGCATTCCCGTGATCTTCGGCCTGGGAATCGGCCACGGCACGTACAAGGCGACGCTGCCCCTGGGGGTACGGGCCACGCTGGATGGAGATGCCCGCAGACTCACCATCGAAGAATCGGGCGTCGGCTAGTCTTCATCGGTCGAAATGTCCCCCCGGTAGCCCGCAGTTTACGTGACAAAGGAATCTCAATGGGCAGTCACATCTTGCTGGACGTACCCTTGCCGCCATCCGTAATGGATCTCTTCGACTCCGGGGACCGGTTTCATCTGCTGGGTGACCTGGCAGATGAAGATGACCGCTGGCAACTGATCGACGCGTACCTCACCTACGGCCATCCCCCCACGGACGGCGCGGTGATGGACAGGATGCCGAATCTGAAGGTCATCAGCAACTTCGGGGTGGGCGTGGATCATATCGACACCGAAGCGGCCCGGGTCCGGGGGATCCCCGTCGGCAACACGCCGAACATGCTCGACGGCGCCACGGCCGATATGACCTTCACCCTGCTGATGGCGGCGGCGCGGCGCGTTGTTGTCGGCGACCGGTTCGCGCGCAGCCCCGGGTTCACCCATTACGACCCGAGCATTCTCCACGGCTATGAAGTGCACGGGAGCACCATCGGCATCATCGGGATGGGCAGTATAGGGAAGCAGGTCGCCAGGAGGGCCCGGGGATTCGACATGGAGATCATCTATCACAACCGGAAGCCCGATCCCGAAGGATCGGAATACGGGGCCCGGTATGTCTCCCTGGAAACGCTGCTCGATACCGCGGATTTCGTGACCCTGAACTGCCCCCTCACCGACGAAACCAGGGGACTCATCGACGAAGACGCGCTGAAACGCATGAAGCACACCGCCATATTGATCAACCTGGCGCGCGGCGGGGTGGTCGATCATGACGCCCTGTTCAACGCCCTGAGTAATGGCTGGATAGCCGGAGCGGCGCTGGACGTCACCGAACCGGAACCGCTGCCCAGGGACCACCCCCTGCTCACGTTGGACAACCTGGTCATCGCGCCCCACCTGGGCAGCGCGACCACGCGCACCCGCCACGCGATGGCCCGCAGGACGGTGGAGAATCTCAAGGCGGGACTGGACGGGCGGACTCTGATCACCGGCGTCGCCTGAGGTTGCATTGTATTCCTTTGCGCCACTCGATCACCGTGTTGCCATTATCGACCTGGGGTCGAATACCCCCCGGCTCATGATCGCGCAGTACACCACCGACCGGGTCTTCAAGATTACGGATGAGGTGAGCCGCCGGGTCCGCCTGGGCGAGGGCACCGCGGCCGAGAACCGGTTGCGCGTCCGGGCGCGGTCACGGGCGATCGACGCGGTCCGCATGTTCAGGTCCTTCTGCGACGCCTAGGGCATTGAAGAGGTGATCCCGGTGGCCACGGCGGCCGTAAGGGACGCGGAAGACGGTCCAGCGTTCCTCGAAGAAATCAGACAGGCGACCGGACTGGAATTCAGGCTCCTGAGCGGGGAAGAAGAGGCCTTCTACAGTTCCGTGGGCGTTATGAACAGTCTGGGGCTGTACGACGGGGTCATGCTGGACATCGGCGGCGGGAGCGCGGAGATCGGGTTGATCCGGAACGGTGCGTTTGCCCGGGGCGTAACCACGTTTTTCGGCACAGTGCGTACCACCGAGACCTTTTTCCCGGACGACAGGGTGTCTCCGGGCCAGATGAAGCGGCTCGACAAGGTGCTTGACGCGTGTTTTTCCGGCATCGATTGGCCGAAGGCGAAGGGGAACCGGGCCATCGCGGGCGTAGGCGGCGTCGTTCGCGCTCTGGCCCGCATCGACCGCGTGGACAGGCGGTACCCGCTCGGACTGGTCCATGGGTACGAACTGAAGCGGGGACGGGTAGAAAAGCTGATCGGCCGCATCGCCGAGTTACTCGTTTCAGACCGGGCCCGACGGATACCGGGACTCCAGTCGGATCGCGCAGACATCATCCTGGCGGGCGCCATGGTCGTGGCGGGCGTTATGCGGAACGCCGGCGCCGGCGGACTGGTCGTAAGTGGACAGGGGCTGAGGGAAGGACTGTTCTTCGAGCACGCCCTCAGGCCCGCCAGCCGTCCCGGTCACAGCGCCGAGTTACGGCGCTTTACCGTTCTGAACCTGGTCCGTCTCTACGGCTACGAAGGAGCGCACACGGCCCACGTCGCCCGGCTTTCGCTCTCCCTGTTCGATCAGCTTCATGACGTGCACGGGTACGGAGTACGCGAAAGGGAATACCTGTGGGCCGCGGCCATGCTGCACGATATCGGCACGGTAATCGACTACTACGATCATCACAAACACTCGGCCTACATCATCGTCAACGCCGGGCTGCCCGGCTTCGACCACCGCGAAATCGTGATCATTGCCTATCTCTGCCTTAATCACCGTCGCGGGAAACCGGACTTCTCCCGGTACCACGCCATGTTGAAAAAGGGTGATTTGAACCTGGTATACCGGCTTTCCGCGTTGCTCAGGCTGTCCGAGTACCTGGACCGGAGCCGGTCTCAGGCCGTCGAAGGCGTTCGACTTGTCGTGACGGACAAAGAGGCGCGTCTGAAGATTGTGGCCGACAGCCCCGCTGCCGCCAGGGTCGAGTTGTCGGAGGCCCGCCAGCGTATTCAGTTGTTCGAAGAGTACTTCGGCTTAAAACTCGACATCGTAGTGTGACCGAGGGGCCGGAGCGGGCTGTTGTTCAAAGCGTACTTCGGTCCTGGTGTGGTGTGGCGGCGGCGCGGACGGCGGCCGTCACGAGGGAATCTGCCCGAGATGATACTGAGCCATCACCAGAAGCGATTTTTTGGCGACTTCGGCTACCTCGCCCTTCCCGGCCTCATGCGGGAGGAGGTCCCGTGGATCGTCGAGGAATTCGAACGGGTGTTCCGCGAGGCCGGCGTCGTGCACGACGGAACCGCCCGCTCGAGTCTGGGATGCTTCATAGAACGAAGCGAACGGCTGTGTGCGCTGCTCGACAACCCCGGGGTCGACGGACTGCTGGCGGGCCTTCTGGGGGAGGACTACAACTACCTGGGCAGTGGCGGCGAGTTGTATGTCGGGGACGGCCTGTGGCATCCCGACTGCCATGGAGACCCGGTAGTCCAGGTCAAGTGGGCCATGTATCTCGATCCCCTGACCCGGAAGACCGGGGCCCTGAGGCTCGTGCCGGGTTCCCACCGACAGGGTTGGCAGGGAAACCTGGATACCCGGGCGCTCTGGGGCATCGGCATGGAGGAGGTCCCTTGCGTTGTTCCGGACAACCAGCCCGGCGACGTGATCGTGTTCAACCAGATGACCCTGCACAACGCCCTTGGGGGCGGAAACCGCAGGCGCATGCTGAATATCCTGGCCTGTTCGTCCTGCCGTACGGAGACCGAACGGGCCTTTCTCAGGCGCAGGCTCCCGGCCGGCCGGAACGAACTGCGGTGGGAACTGATGCGCAAGACGGCGACGCCGGAGCGCATGCGCCACCTGGATCAACCATGGCAGATGCTGGCATAAAGGGAATCGACCGGAACCTGACCCGGTACGGCGACACGGAATTCAGCCGTTACATGCGGCGGGCGTTCCTGTCTTCCGCGGGCTATGACGGCGAAGACCTCGACCGGCCGATTATCGGTATTGCGGACACGTCATCGGACTACAACACGTGTCACCGGGATATGCCGGCCCTGGTGGAGGGCGTCAGACGCGGGATCGCCCAGGCCGGCGGTCTCGCCCTGGTCTTCCCCACGATCTCGCTGGCCGAAACGCTGCTTTCGCCCACCTCCATGCTCTTCCGCAACCTGATGGCCATGGATACGGAGGAAATGATCCGGTCGCAGCCGATGGACGGCGTCGTGCTGCTGGGAGGCTGCGACAAGACCGTGCCGGCCCAGTTGATGGCCGCCGTTTCGGCCGGCGTGCCGGCGATCTCGCTGGTGACCGGGGCCATGCGCACGGGCAGCTGGCAGGGCGAACGCCTCGGAGCCTGCACGGACTGCCGGCGGTACTGGCTCCGGCACCGGGCGGGTGAGATCGGCCCGGAGGAAATCGGCGAAATCGAACAGGCCCTGTGCCCCACGGGCGGAACGTGCATGGTCATGGGAACGGCCTCTACCATGGCCTGCCTCACGGCGACGCTGGGCCTGATGCTGCCCGGTGGAGCTACCCCTCTTTCGGGATCGGGAGACCGGCTCAGACAGGCGGTAATGACAGGCAGACGCATCGTCGAACTGGCCAGATGCGGGGCAGATCCGCTCAAGTTCCTTACCAGGGCGTCATTCGACAACGCCGCGACCGTGCTCGCGGCGCTGGGCGGGTCCACCAACGCCGTGATCCACCTCATCGCCATCGCCCGCCGCGCCGGCATTGCCCTTACGCTGGACGACATCCACGAAGCGGCTGCGGAAACACCCGTGCTGGTGAACTGCAAACCCGTGGGTACGGGATACATGGAGGACTTCCACAAGGCGGGCGGCCTCCCCGTACTGTGGAAGGCCCTGGAATCCAGGCTGGAACCGGATGCCCTGAACGCCAATGGCAAGTCACTGGGGGAGATCCTGAAGGACACGCATCCGCCGGCCGTCTGGCAGGATACCATTGGCACCCTGGAAAAACCCATCGGTCCACCCGGCGTACTGGTCGTCTTACGCGGGACCCTGGCGCCCGACGGCGCCCTGATCAAACAGGCCTCGGCAGCATCGAATCTGCAACATCACCGGGGGCCGGCCGTTGTATTCGAGTCGCCGGACGACGTGGCGGCGCGGATCGACGATCCGAAACTGGGGCTGACCCGTGATCACGTGCTCGTCATGCGAAACGCGGGTCCCGTGGCCATGGGCATGCCGGAAGCCGGCTCGCTGCCCATTCCGGCCTACCTGGCGAAGAGAGGCGTGGTAGATATGGTGCGCGTGTCCGATGCGCGGATGAGCGGCACGGCCTACGGTACGGTCGTGCTGCACTGCTGCCCCGAGGCCGCTGCCGGCGGCCCGCTGGCGCTCGCCAGGGATGGCGACATGATTGAACTCGATGTGGAGAACAGGCGGCTAGACCTGTGCGTGGATGGGGAGGAACTGGCCCGGCGCAAGTCCGGACACCTCCCTCCCCCGGCGCCTGACCGGGGGTGGCGCAGATTGTACGCCGAACACGTCCTTCCCGCCCATCTGGGCGCCGACCTGGATTTTCTTTAGGACGGAACGTATAGAACCCGATTCGTTATTCGCCCAGGCAGTTCGACCGAGAAAGGAACCTTGTCATGGCAGATAACCGGCTTGACCTGAAACTGCGCCGCCAGGAACTGGTGCGTGACGACGGCTTTGCCGTGTGGAAAACGATCACGAAGGCGACCCGCTGGGAACCGGAGCGTACCGCGCTGGTACTTTGCGACATATGGGATTCTCACTGGTGCCGCGGCGCGGTGGAGCGATTGAACGCGCTGACCCCGCAAATGAACGAAGTCGCGGCAGCCTGCCGGTCCCGCGGAGTCCTGATCGTTCACGCTCCGTCCGATACGCTGGATTTCTACAGGGATACGTCCGCGCGGAAAAGAGCCGAGTCCGTGCCGCCCGTGGATACACCGCCGGATCTCGATCTCCCGGATCCCCCGCTCCCCGTCGATGCGTCCGACGAAGGTGCGGATACGGGCGAAACGAAGACTTTCAGTGCCTGGTCCCGGCAGCATCCGGACATCGTCATCGACCAGGAAAGAGACCTCATGTCCGACAACGGCGGACAGATCTACGCCTGTTTCCAGCATTACGGAATCCGCAACATGCTGATGATGGGCGTGCATACCAACATGTGCATCCTGCACCGGACCTTCGGCATAAAGCAGATGGCCCGGTGGGGCGTTCCCGTGGCGCTGGTCCGCGATCTCACCGACACCATGTACAATCCCGCGATGCCGCCCTACGTCAGCCATGAAGAAGGCACGCGCCTGGTGGTCTCCTTTATCGAGAAGCACTGGTGTCCTTCGGTTCACAGCTCGGACCTCCTGCCGTGAACGCGAGGCTCGGACCAGCCCGCGGCTGTGTGGAAACAGCCACCTTCATATGACCCGGTTTCAGGTGATGCGATGAAGCGCGAGCTGGAGGTGCTGTCCGTGGGGGACGGTAACCTTGACGTCTGGATGCGGGTACCGCGCCATCCGGACCGGCGCGCCGGAGGCGTAAGGGAAACCGGCGTCGTCGGTGAGGCCTGCCATGTCGGTCCGGGAGGCGCGGCGGCCAACGTCGCCCTGGGCGTTGCCCGGCTCGGCGGTCGCGCGGCCTTTGTCGGCGCGGTAGGCGACGACGCGCCCGGCGCTCAGTTCGCGGATCGCATGCGGGCGGAGGGGGTAGATCTGTCCCATCTCCACGTCATGCCGGGACAGGCGACCTCCCTGGCCTGCATGTTCGAGACGCCGAACGGCGAGTACGAGTTCTACGTGTGCCCCGGTCCCAGGACCATACCCGCCCACTGCCTGCCGCACGATTTCGTTCGGTCGGCGCGCATCCTCTACCTTACCGGGCATGTACTGACCGAGGACGAATCGACCAGCCGGAACATGCTCGACGCGATGGCGGCCGCGCGGGAGGGCGGCGGGACGGTAGCCTTTGATCCGGGCAAATACTGGCTGAATCCAGCACTGGAATCACGTGTGCACGAGGCCTTGAAGCTCACTGATATCATCATTCCGAACGAGCCGGAAGCGGAACAGCTCACCGGCCGGAAACCGCCTCACGACGCCGCGGCGGTTCTGCTCGAGACGGGTATAGCGGTTGTGGCGCTTACCATGGGCAAACGCGGCTGTCTGGTGGCCTCCAAAGACAGCATGGTTGAACAGCCAGCCTTCCACGCCAGCGACGGGTCCACAGTGGGTGCGGGGGACGCTTTCGCCAGCGGACTGCTGTACAGTTACCTTGCGGACAGGACTCTGGAGGAAATGGCGGCATTCGCGAATGCCGCGGCGGCCATCAAAATCGGTACGCCCGGCGCGGCGGAAGGACTGCCTGCCGCGGATGTCGTATGGGCGTTTCTGAATAAAAACGGTTAGAGGTACGGTTTGAGTTCCAGCTACTTTCTGCTGCCGGTATAAAAGGGCAGTTTCACCACTTCGGCGGCGATGTGCCTGCCTCTTATTCCTATCGCCGCCTCCCTGCCGGGTTCCGCCAGATCTACGGGGACGAATCCCGTCCCGATCCCGTGACCCAGCGTGGGTGAGATCGCTCCGCTTACGACCTGGCCGACGGGGACCCCATCGTGGAGGATTTCATAGCCCTGCCTGGGAATTCCCCGTTCCAGTAATCTCAGTCCGACCAGCTTCCGCTTCACGCCTTCGCGCCGGACCCTCAGGAGGGCTTCCCGGCCGATGAACCCTGGTTTCTTCAGCTTGACCGTCCATCCCAGACCGGCTTCGATGGGATTGATCGATTCGTCGATCTCGTGATCGTACAGCGCGAGTCCGGCCTCCAGCCGAAGGGTATCCCTCGCCCCCAGGCCGCACGGCGCCAGACCCCGTGAAGCGCCGGATTCAAGCAGGAGGTTCCACAAGTCGACCGCCCGCTTCGCAGGATACCAGATTTCGAAGCCGTCCTCTCCCGTGTATCCCGTACGAAACACCCTGGCGTCAATGTCGCTGATACGCGTTTCAACGAAACCCTGGAATCTGAGCGTATCCAGTTCGGTTTCCGCCAGGGGGTTCAGGATCGCCTCGCTGGCGGGGCCCTGCAGGGCGACGAGCATGGTCTCGTCGCTCAGGTCCCGGATCTCGACGTCGAAGGCGGAGGCGGATCTCCGAAACCATTCCAGGTCCTTTTCGCTGTTACCCGCGTTGGGAATGATCAGCAACCGGTCCGGCATGCGGTAAACCAGGAAATCATCGATGATACCGCCGTTTTCTCTGCATGCCAGCGTATACTGGGAACGGAAAGGCTTCAGCCGTTCGACATCGTTGACCGTGACATGATTCACGAAGGCCACGGCGTCCGGTCCGTGAATCTCCACCCGCCCCATGTGGGAAACATCGAACAGGCCGGCGTCCGCGCGTACCGCGTGATGTTCGGCCAGAATACCCTTGTACTGAACCGGCATCTCCCAGCCGCTGAAGGGTACCAGCCTGGCGCCCAGCTCCTGGTGGCGTTCGTATAGCGCGGTTCTTCGCAGATCCGACATGAGATGCTCCTGACGGCCATGTATCGTGTATTGCCCTTCGCATGTAACGCAAGGCCATCTGATGATGTCAATACAAAAACGAGATACCTGACGACTTTCCGACTGATTGGATCAGACAGATATCGAGGGTCGGCGAACACGCATCACCACTCAACAAAAGGAATCTCCTGATCATGATACGAAAACGTCATATGGCTATCGCGGGTCTATGCCTTTACATCGCGGGAAAAGCCGCGGGGGCGGAAATCGTCATAACCGAGGTCTTGTCCGACCCGGTCTCGGAATCCAAAGGTGAATTCGTGGAATTGTACAACGCAGGGGACGTTCCGATAGACCTCGACGGCTGGTCGCTCGGTGACACCAGGGACATAAACGACACGATTGCGGATTTTACGGGTCCATACGATGTCGGGCTTTCAGGTACTGTCCTGGGACCCGGCGCATACGCGCTCGTCGTAGATCCCGATTATGAGGGAGGATACGGCGGCCGGATCGTTGCGGGCGGCGATCCCGCGAGTCTTCTGATGCTGACGATAAAGGGAGACCGCACACTGGGCAACGGTCTCGGAAACAGTGCGGATCTGGTCTTCATCAAGAAAGACGATATTACGATCGACCGGTTTGAATGGACCGAGTCAGCAGGCGGAAACGGCATCTCCTGGGAGCGAAGACGATTCGACCTGGCCGTGGATGCATCCAATCTCTCCCCGTCTATGCATCCGGACGGATCGACCCCCGGGTTCAGGAACAGCGCGGCGAGCGAACCCCCCGCAGTACCGGAGCCGGAGGGACCCGAGGAGCCGACTGAACCCGAAGAACCGGCAGAACCGCAGGAGCCGGCACAGCCGGACGAACCGGAGCCGGAGGAGCCCGAGGAGCCGGCCGGAACTGAAGAACCCGTAGCGCCCGAGGAGCCGGAAGGACCTGCTGAACCCGATGAACCGTCAGAACCCGGCGAGCCCGAAGAACCGCAGGAACCGACGCAGCCGGTCGAATCCGAAGAACCGCGAACCATCGACCAAGCGGGGAAAGAAGTGTTTATAAACGAAATCATGTTTAATCCCGGCCCCGACCAGTCAGAATGGATCGAGCTGTACAACGGCGGGAGCAACGAAATCGATCTTGCCGGATGGTCTCTGCGACTGGATCACGTGGAGCGGTCGCGGCTCATTTCCACGGGTGGTGTCTCGATCGAAGGCCAGGGCTACCTCGTCATTGCCCATGACATCGGCCTGTTCCGGAAAACCCATCCCGCGTTCGACGGCAGTGTGGTGGAAGCCATGGGCGGCTGGGAAAGACTCCGCAACAGCGGCGCAAGGGTCCTGCTTATGGATGCCAGCGGAAGTATAATCCGCGACGTGGCGTACGACGGGGAGTCGAATCCCGATCCGGGCCGTTCACTGGAACTGGTGAACCCGAACTTCGATCCGCAGGTCTGGGGACCTTCCGCCGCTGCCCCGGGCGGTACCCCGGGACAAAGGAACTCACTGTACGCAACCCGTATCCCGGATGGCGTTTCTCTGCACGTGAGCAACAATCCATTCTCCCCGGATGGCGACAACCATGAAGACATTTGTCTCGTGACAGTCGATCTGCCGGCATCCCACGGGATTCTCCACGCGATGGTTTTCGATATCAGCGGACGTTTTCTCAAGACCCTCATCGATCAGACAACCGTGGCCAGCCGTCACGTCTTCACCTGGGACGGAACGGATCAACATGGGCGAAGACTGCCCGTTGGTCCGTACATTCTATACGTCGAACAGATGCTGCCGACGCTCAACAGGCTGACGGCGTCCAGACACCTGGTGGTCATCGCATCCTCGCCGTGAAAGTCAGATATTCTACTTGACACGGCTTGCCCGGATTTCTTGATTTACAGTGGCTCCCGCAACACGGCTCCAGGTCGCCTCGGGCTGAATCGGGTCGCGCGTACAGAGATGGATACATGAACAATATCGTGGTCTTCAGCGGCTCTTCCCATCCCGCTCTGTCGGAAGAGGTATGCCACTATCTGAACGTACCGCTGAAAGCCAGTACCCTGACACGATTCAGCAATGATTGTCTCCAGGTCCAGTTGAACGCGAACTGCCGGGAAGGGGATGTTTACATTATCCAACCCCTGGGACCGCCCGTGCAGGAAAACCTGGTGGAACTGCTGTTGATGCTGGACGCCGCGCGCGGGGCATCGGCGGCACGCGCCACCGCCGTGCTTCCCTATTATTCCTACTCGCGATCCGACAAAAAGGATGCTCCCCGCATATCCATCGCGGGACGCCTGGTAGCCGACCTGCTGGGAACAGCCGGAGCCAATCGCATTCTCACACTGCAAATGCATCAACCGCAGGTTCACGGTTTTTTCAGTATCCCGGTGGACCATTTGAACGCGATCAAGGTCCTGGCGCAACACTTCCAGCAGCGCGACCTGAGCAACACCGTCGTCGTATCGCCCGACTTGGGCAATGCAAAGAACGCCGCCCATTTCGCGCGGCAACTGATGTTGCCGGTGGCGGCGGGCAACAAGCGCCGCATTTCGGACGAAAAGGTCGTAATCGACATGATCGTGGGCGACGTTTCCGGCAAGAACGCGATCATCATGGACGATGAGGTCGCGACAGGCGGCAGCATCATCGAACTGATCGAACGATTGAAGGAGCGGGACGTACAAAGGGTGTCTGTCGCCTGTACGCACGGCATATTCAGCGGAAGGGCTGTTGAGCGGTTTAAAAACTGTTCCCGTATCGACGAGATCGTCACGACCAACACGGTACCCATAGGCGAAGAAAAACGTCTTCCTAATATGGTGATTCTTTCGGTCGCCTCGTTGCTGGCCGAGACGATTCGCAGGATCCACAACGGTGAATCGGTGAGCAGCCTGTTTGCCGACACGATGTAGTTTCCGGTCGGCCTGGCCGGAGCGTTTGATCCGGGCGTGTTTCACGTTTTAAGGACACCGGACTGATTGCCGAACTCGATATCAACCTGTTCACGGAGGAAAAGGATGGATAAGATCAAGCGAAGGGAGTTTCTGAAGACGGCATCTACGGCCGGACTGGCCGGAGGAGCCGCGCTGATGGCTGGATGCGGGTCGGGACAGGAAAGCGGCGGTCCCGCCATCCGCACGGACAAGACCTATGAATGGAAGATGGTCACGACGTGGACGCCGAACCTGCCTATTCTACAGGAGAGCGCGCGGCTTCTGGCCGAATGGGTGGAGGAAATGTCCGAGGGGAGGATGAAGATCACGGTGTACGCGGGCGGTGAGCTGATCCCAGCTCTCGAGGGATTCGAAGCGGTGAGCCAGGGCGTGGCGGAAATGGGACACGGCGCCGCGTACTACTGGGCAGGCAAGGCACCTGCCACGCAGTTCTTTTCGTCGGTACCCTTCGGAATGAACGCGCAGCAGGTCACAGCCTGGCTCTACAGCGGAGGCGGCTTGCGGTTGTGGGAGGATATCTACGCCCCCTTCAATCTGGTCCCCATGCCCGCGGGCAATACCGGATTCCAGATGGGGGGATGGTTCCGGCAGGAGATCAACACCGCCGACGACCTGCAGGGACTGAAAATGCGCATACCCGGCCTGGGGGGAGACGTGATCAAGCGGGCGGGCGGTTCGGCCATTCTGTCTCCCGTTGGAGAGATCTACACCAACCTGGAACGCGGCGTCATCGACGCTACCGAGTGGATCGGTCCTTACCACGATTACCTCATGGGATTCTACCGGGCGGCTCAGTATTACTACTACCCGGGCTGGCATGAGCCGGGAACCGTGACGGAACTTATGGTCAACAAGAGCGCCTTCGAGGAACTGCCGCAGTACCTGCAGACGGTGATTCGGACCGCGGCGGCCCGATCGACCCATTGGGTGCTGTCCGAGTTCGACGCCAGGAACAATGAATACCTGCAGAAACTGATAAACGAAGAAGGGGTACAGCTTCGCCGGTTCCCCGATACCGTGCTTAGGACTCTCAAGGGATACGCGGACGAAGTCATCACCCAGCTGATCGACACGGACGAAGACAGCAGGAAAGTGTACGAGTCCTTCATCGCTTTTCGGAAGACGGTAAGCGGCTGGACGGACCTGGGAGAGAAGATCTACTACTCCGGCGCCATGGGGTAAGGCGGAATCTAAGCGGGGACGGCCGGGCGGAGCACCTTGCCGTCTGCACCCGGATGAGTCATCATCCGAATACGCCGTCTATCCGGGCGATCCAGCCCGTCGTCGCGTCGCAGTACAACAGGTCGTCTCCGCAACGCGCCAGGCCGTGCGGTTCCGGATGATCCGGGCCGATATGGATCTCGTCGCGCACTGTACCGGTCTCGATATCCATCTTGGCAATGACGCGGTCCACCTTGAATACCATCCACAGGGCATCGTCTTCGGTCCTTACGACACCGTGCCCGGCGTCGTAAGGCAACGGAATAACTCTTTTTACCGACCAGTCCGGGATACGAACCTGGGTAAGCGTTTTCTCCTGAAGCGTGCTGAGCCAGATCGTACCCTTTTCCACGAAATCGTAATCCAGGCCATGGGTGCCTCCAGGGGCGGGCAGCGGCCGGCGAAGCAGCGTAGCTCCGGTCCGGGGATCGACCTTGAGTATCTCGCCCGTTCCGGCCGGAGCGTCGGTATCCTTCGGGAAGCGCCACCGGTCGCCCGGACCGTTCGCGGCCAGCCAGAGCCCTCCTTCGCCAAATGACATGCCGCTTGAATTGGAGGATTCGGTCGGCAGCTCGCGGAGTATTCTGGATACGCCGTACTCGTGCGGAGCTTCCAGGGCCAGGAGTGCCACGCGATCGGTCAATTGATCCACGACCCACAGGCCTTCGCCGGTGACCTGCAGGCCATTGGGCGCTCCGTAGGGCGCCCGCATGTATCGGGTAATGCCGGGGTTCATAGCGGTTTCCTGGATAATCGATTCTCGACTTAAAGGATCCAGAGGTCCTTTCGACTTCGTTCATTTAGTCCTGCGATACAGCATCCGCAACCGCAGATCATTCCCGGTCCTTGAGGCGCGTCCAGCCCCTGCCCGGGTTATAGGGCTTCGCTTCGTGGTAGCGGTCCCGGAGTTCCCTGAAGGCTTCCGGCGTCCTGATCTCCCGCTCGGGACGATTCGAATCCCGGATCACGAAGTCCGCCTCGCTCGGATAACAGGCCATGGTGACCGGGTCCCTTTCCGGTGTATACGTTTCCGGATCCTCCTCCGCGTTGT
Organism: Gemmatimonadota bacterium; assembly: GCA_026706345.1. Lineage (NCBI taxonomy): Bacteria > Pseudomonadati > Gemmatimonadota > Gemmatimonadota bacterium. Next base: position 26,701 of record JAPOYX010000239.1, read on the forward strand.
TCGGCGCGTCCATGGACTGATACCTCAGGTCGATGCTCCAGCGAACGATTTCGGAACGGTTCACAAAGGAAGCGTGGGGTGTAAGATTGGTCATGAACAGGACATTACCCAGTTTCATTTCCATGGGAATAGGTTTGTTCTCCGGCAATTCGTCCCCCGGGATCTCCAGGTAGCCTCCATGCCCGCCCGTGTAGTGCCGGAACACACCTTTCTTATGAGCGCCAGGTATTACGTATAGGCATCCGTTTTCCACAGTAGTATCGACCAGGGGGATCCAGCAGGTCACGATCAGGTGCCGGTCGCAATGGGGCAGGAAGTAACCGGAATCCTGGTGCCACGGCACTTCCGTCCGCTCATACTCGGGGATCTTGGGACGTATGCGATATGCGGAGGCCCCAACGATGTCCGGTCCGATCAGGTCTGAAACACAGTCTACCAGTTTCGCGTTCCGCAACAGGGCCAGCATCGCCTCGCCGCTGAATCCGCCTCCACCCCGGCCCATAATCATTCCCATGATCACCTGGCCGGCTTCTTCGGATTCCTTGTATATACGGGCGAGCCGGGTCTCGAAGCCCTCGTTCTCGTAAAGACCGGCCAATTTACCGTCGCCGTGCAGTTTCTTCGCTCCACGATCGACGATACCACTTAAGGCGGTTGTCAATGGACCCAGATCACCCGGCGCCAGCAATCCCGCCTTAACCAGATATCCCCGCGCTCTGAACTGTGCGATTTCCGTCTGTGAAAAGCCCAAGGTACCTCTCCCGTACTTACTGGATGGGGCTCCGCGTGCCGCCCGCTCCTCGTACCGCCTACTCCGCGTGCGGCAGGACCTTCAGAACGCGGAGCCCTCCAGCCAGCCGTCAGATCCGCAGCATGTCGGATACGTCCAACTCAGTCCTGGGCTGGTAGGGTTTCAGGAATCGCATGATCTCTTCCGACGTGGGCAGATCCAGGGCATCGCGCGTGATGGTCTTGAGCTCCTGGTAATCCGCCGACCGGATCAGGCTCTTGATCTCCGGAATATCGATCGGGCTCATACTGAGTTCGTCAACGCCCAGGCCCAGCAGTATGCAGGCCGCCAGCGGATGAGCGGCCATGGCGCCGCACACCCCGACCCAGATATCGTTGTCGTGCGCGGCATCGATAATCGATGCGACCAGCCGGAGCACAGCCGGGTGGCACGGATTGTACAGAGAGGCGATACTCGAATTGCCCCGATCGGCCGCCACCGTATACTGGATCAGATCGTTCGTTCCGATACTGAAAAAGTCCACTTCCTTCGCTAGATCATGGGCTGTAAGCGCGGCAGAAGGAATCTCGACCATGATCCCAACCGGCATCGATTGACCGACAGGCACCCCGTCTGTGAGCAATTCATCCCGCGCCTCATCAAGCAGCGCCTTTGCCCGTCGCAGTTCATGTACTCCGGAAATCATTGGAAACATGAGGCTTACGTTCCCCTCGACACTGGCTCGCAGGACGGCCCGCAACTGTACTTTGAACATTTCCGGACGATTGAGACAGAGTCGAATACCCCGCTGGCCGAGGGCGGGATTGGCTTCGTCCGGCATCTGCGTCGGCATCTTGTCCGCCCCGAGATCCAACGTGCGTATGATTACGGCATGGGGCGCCATGCGTCGGGCGATATCCAGGTAGGTTCGGGTCTGTTCTTCTTCGGAGGGTAACTCGTTGCGAACCAGGTAGAGGAACTCGGTACGATACAGGCCTATGCCGTCCGCGCCATGATTCAAGACGTCTTCGAGTTCGGCCGGCAGTTCGATGTTTGCCGAAAGCTCGATACGCCTGCCGTCCCGTGTCTCCGCCGGAAGATCATGAAGTTCCTGCAATTCATGCTCCAACACGGATAACTGGGACTGCGTTTCCTCGTACCTGCCGACGGTTTCGGGATCCGGGTCGAGATGGACCATCCCGGTGTTGCCGTCGATGATGATCATCATGCCATCGGTGATTTCCTGCGTGGCGATATTGGCGCCGACCACCGCCGGCACGGCCAGACCACGGGCCACGATCGCCGTATGCGACGTCTGGCCTCCGGCGTCCGTTATGAATCCGCACACCGAATCCCGGTCGATTTCCGCCGTATCTGAAGGGGACAGGCTGTGGGCTACGAGCACAATCTTTTCTTCCGTGGCTTCGATCCGGGGCCGGGCGCTGCCCGTGAGTTTCGCCAGTACCCGGTAATGCACGTCTTCGAAATCCGCGGTCCTTTCACGGAAGAACGGATTCTCGATCGAGGAGTAACTGGATATCCATCCTCTCATCACATCGTCGAAAATATACTCTGCATTGGTCTTTTCCCGACGGATACGGACGATGGTGACGTCCACGACTTCCGGATCCTCGAGCACTGCCTGGTGGGTACGGAAGATCTTCAGGATGTCCTGGTCGATATCAACCGCGATACGGCGCTGCAATTGGGTGAGGTCGTTCAACGCCTCGTCGACCGCGCCTCTGAATCGTTCGATCTCCTCTTCCACTTTGTCGGGAGGAACCGGGCGCTGGTGTATGGCGGCGAAACGGCGATTGTAGACGAAAGCGCGGCCGATGGCGATACCGGGTGACGCCGGAATGCCTTTCAGTGCGCGGCGCTCTTCGCTCATTTCACGCCTCCTGATCCTGGTCGAACATCTCGGTTATGGCCTTCAGCGCGTCTGTTTCATCGGGACCTTCAATCTCGACGGTGATGGAACTGCCGTACTCGGCAGCCAGCATCATCACGCCCATGATGCTCTTTCCGTTCACCGGCACAGCGTCCTTGACCAGGGTGACTTCCGATTCGAACATGGAAGCCGTGCGGACCAGTTGCTCCGCGGGCCGCATGTGCAGACCCTTTCTGTTCTTAACGGAAACAGTTTTCCTTACCAAGGCGCTTCCCGATTCAGTCAGCCGTACGTGATCCGCGTCTATTCGTAATCTTCCCTGCGGTACCGGACTCTTTCGCCTTCCTTCATGACTTCCAGCACGCGCTGATTCAATATCGACGCCGGGTTTATTCCGACAACTTTAAGGAGATGCCGCAGCGCGACCACCTCGGAGATTACGGTCAGGTTTTTGCCCGGATTGATCGGAATGCGGACATAGGGCAGTTCCGCGTCGAGCAACGTCGTGGTCTTCTCGTCGAGTGCCGTGCGTTCGTAGTCCCCATCGCTGTTCCAGTCTTCCAGGTTCACCACGACTTCTATCCGTTTACGTACGCGGATGCTCCGGATGCCGAACATGCGTGTGACGTCGATAATCCCGACCCCTCGAATTTCCATGAAATGCTGCGTTATCGTGTTGCTCGTCCCCATGACGATGCCGCGCCGCATCCGGTACGCGGTCACCACATCGTCAGCCACCAGCCTGTGGCCGCGTTCCACAAGATCGAGGGCCGTCTCGCTTTTGCCGATTCCGCTGCGGCCCGTAAACAGAAGCCCCACGCCGTAGACGTCGACCAGCGCGCCGTGTACCGTCGTCATCGGCGCGAAATAGGGCTCCAGGTACTCGATCAGCGAGTGTACGAAGGCATCCGTCGTCAGGGTGGTTCCCAGGACGGGCGTATCGAACCGCTCGGCGGTTTCGGTCAGTTCCGCCGGCGGCTCCATGCCCTTCGTAATGACCATGCAGGGGATGCCCATACCGAACAGCCGGACCAGCGACGCACGCCGCTGTTCTCCGGACAGGCTCTTCAGGTAGGTTAATTCGGTTTCTCCCAGGATCTGAATCCTGTTGTTGGAAAACCTGTCGACAAAACCCGACAGCGCGAGTCCGGGCCGATTCGTCTCCGCGTTGGTTATCTTCCTGGAGAGTCCCGTTTCACCCGTCAGCGGCGACAGTTTCAGATCGACCTGTTCTACCAGGGACTTGATCAGCAGGGCGCGCGATTTCAAGGGCGATATCGTGGCCATCGGTCATTTTCAAGGAGATTGGTTTGGATCGATCCTGAATCGCCATTCCTAACGCTTCAAGACGCGTGCGTGCCGAAGCCTTTCAATGGCGCCTTACCCGGTGGTCGTGCAACTTGCCATTGTGCTTTTTCAACTGAGTTTCCATCTTGTTGACCGCCTGATCAAGTGCGGTATAGGCCTCGGCGTCCTCTTCCTTGCTGGTCAGGACGTGACCTCCGACATGCACGTTCAGTTCGACCATGTACCGGTATTTTTCTTGAGAGACAATAAGATCTGCGCTCAGAATATTGTCGCTGTAACGGTTCAATCGGTCCATCTCTCTATCAGCGTGCTGCTTGTATGCGTCTGCCAGTTCGCAGTGGCGGGCTGTCATGGTTTTCTGCACGGTCGCCTCCCTTCGCTGTGTTTCTTACGGGTTAGATCCTTCTGCGCATCCGCGCTATGGGTATCCCCAGGTTCTCGCGGTATTTCGCCACGGTCCGCCTTTTGATCTGCACACCCTCTTTCGAACGCAGGATCTCCTCGATGGCCTGATCACTCAGTGGTGCGTGCTCGTCTTCTTCCGCGATGATCCGGGCGATTCGGTCCTTGACCGTCTTTGTCGCCAATTGGCCGGCCGGGGCTTCGTCCGTATGCTCCGATGACTTCTTCTGCAACCTGCCGTCAAAGAAAAACCTCAGCGCGTAAATCCCCCTGGGGGTTTGTATATACTTGCCCTGCGTTGCCCGGCTGACGGTCGTTACATGCAAACCTACCTTGTCAGCGACCTCCTGCAGAATCATCGGTTTGAGACGGGACAAGCCCGAATCCAGGAATGCACGCTGCGCTTTGACGATGCAGTTCGTGACTTTCAACAGGGTAGACCGCCGTTGCTCGATGGAGTTCACGAAGTGGTTGGCCTCGGTCAGCTTCTGCCGCACGTACCGCCGGTCTTCTTCGGTGGAGTGCTCGCCCCGGCTCAGGATGGCCTGATAGGCATGGCTGACACGAACCCTGGGCAAGTTGCGGTCGTTAAGGTATACGACGTATTCCCCCTCCATCTTTTCGACAACCAGATCGGGGTGTATGGAGATTACAGACGAATCGCTGATGGCCAACCCCGGGTGGGGGTTGAGTCCCGAGATCACATGCAGGGCATCCCCGACATCGTTCTGGGAAGTCCGGGTTTTCCTCCGAATTGCCGCAATGCGCCGCAGTTTGACGTCTCGCCAGTGTTCCGATACCATCCGGTATGCCAGCGATTCGCGCAGGTTCAGCGCATCCAACTGCAACATCAGGCACTCTCGCAGGTCCCGCGCGCCCACGCCGGTGGGTTCGAGGGTCTGTACGACCTTCAGAACCCGTTCGGCCTCGTCGAAAGGTACGCCGGACTCCAGCGCCAGATCCTGCAACGGGACGTCCAGGAGGCCGCTGTCGTTCAGGTTGCCGATCAGGTATTCGCCGATTTCCCGATCCCGGACGGATAGTTCGAGAAGATGCAACTGCTCGATGAGGTGCTGGGTGAGCGTCGGGCCCGACTTCCCCTCGCGTTCCAGGATATGCTGGTCTTCCCGCTTTTCGGTCTCCTCGCGGGAATCCATCTGGTTGTGCATGCCGTCACGTATGTAGGCATCCCAATCGACTTCGTCCCGGTCAGGCGTCATGTCCCCGGGATCGTCCTCGCGCGTCGGGTCCGGCTCCTCCGCCAGCGGTTCTCCCGCCGGTCCATCCTCCGGTCCGTCCTGTCCGTCTGGTTCGCCCGTCTCCTCCTCCAGTTCCAGCAGGGGGTTCTCCTCGATTTTCTCCTTGATCTCCTGCTCGAGTTCCACCGTGGTGAACTGCAGCAGTTTGAGCGAATACATCAACTGGGGAGAAAACTGCTGCCTTGTCTGCGGTTGGAGATGAAGTTCCATGGGTGTGTCTTCCGGTTATTCCAGGCGGAATCGCTCGCCGAGATAGATGCGGCGCGCTTCGGGATCGTCGGCCAGGGCTTCGGCCGTACCGGACAGGTATATACGGCCGTCGGCCATTATATAGGAACGGTCCGTAATCTGCAAAGTCTCCCGGACCATGTGATCCGTGACCAGTATACCCAGTTTCCTTTCCTTGAGGCGCCCGATGACTTCCTGTATATCTTCCACTGCAATAGGGTCGATCCCGGCAAAGGGTTCATCGAGCAGTATGAACTTCGGTTCGGTGACCAGAACCCGGCTGATCTCGGTTCTTCGCCGTTCGCCTCCCGACAGCGTATAGGCTCTATGCTTGGCCAGATGCGCAATGCCGAAATCCTCCAGCACAGCCTCCATTTTCTGGCGCCTGGCCTTGCGGGTCATGGGCAACGTCTCGAGAATGGACATCAGGTTCTGTTCCACCGTCATCCGCCGAAAGATCGAAGGCTCCTGGGCCAGATAACCGATCCCGACGCGCGCGCGCCGATACATTGGCCACCGCGTAATCTCTCTTCTCTTCCCGGTTTCCCGATCCTCGATGAGCACCTGTCCGGACCTTGGCTTGACCATGCCGACGATCATATAGAACGAGGTGGTCTTCCCTGCCCCGTTGGGACCGAGCAGGCCGACCACCTCGCCCTGGTCTACGCGTAAGCTCACATCGTCAACGACGCGGTGATTCTGATAGGATTTTACCAGGTTCTCAGCTTGCAGGCACTGCACGGGCCCTCCGCTTTCAACGGTTTCCGTCTTCGTCTTCCGGTGTGAGATAGGTCCCGTCCACACCGCCATCCGCGTTCACCTTGACCAGTTCTCCCCCGTCCAGCTCGATCACGATTTCTTTCGCCCGGACCACGTTATGGCCAGCCGGTCCGCTTTCGAGCGTGGTAGGGTTGTAGGTACTCACCGCATTGCCCTGGGCCGTGATCGTCCTGACGGATTCCCCCGCGAAGTCCACGACCATGCTGCGGCCTTCTATAGTGCTGCGGCTTGCCTGGTCTCCCTGACCCGCCTGGCCCGCCTGGCCCGCCTGGCCCGAGCGGGCGGTCCCTTCCGACTTTTCCGCGGCATATGAACCCACGGCGTTACCCGTAACCAGGGCTTTCGTAACCTTGCCGTCCTCCATTTCGAGAACGATTTCATCTCCGGTGATCTCGCTATGGGCGCTTCGGATCACCGGATTGCTGATTAAATCAATCTTTTGGCCTTCGCTGTCGTAGCGCAACGTATCGCAAATCCCTTCCAGCGTTCCCTTCACTACCTTGACTGAATCGAACACTTCGGCGGCTCGATTATCGAAGGTGTAAGTCATACTGATCCCCGTCACCACGATATCGCTCTCATCGTTCTCCTGGCGCTTGATCAACCGGGGTTCGCCGCTGAATCGCGCGCTTTCCGTCTCCTTGAAATACTCCGCGCGGTCACAGTAAATGGTCACCTCTTCCCTTTCATCCACAACCACGACCGATTCCTGCGCTACCGCTTTCAGCAGGGTATTGGATTCCGTGAAATAATATTCCAGGCGGCGGCCCTCGATGTTGATCCTACTTTCGTCCTGCTGCCAGGTCATATCCGGTTCGCCCGTCGCCACGGCGCGGTGAGGCTCCTGGGTAAATACCATGCGGATACCCGTCAGCGCCACGCCGTCCAACTCGTCTTCGAGTCTCACCCGGCCCGTAGCGACGGCCGTTAGATCGTTTTCGTAGTATACTGCCGCGTCGCCGGTGAGCGTGCTGGTCTCGCGGATCATGCGCACGTTTCCGGCAAGATGCACGATTCCGTTTAGGCGATCATAACGTACCCTGTCACTTGTCAGCACGGTACTGCCGTGCAAGAGCCGCACAGAACCGAGCAGGTCGAAGATCTCGTCGAGACCGGTAGCCCTGAGACTATCCGCTTCTTCGATTTGCACCGGCTCGCGACGTTCCTGCGCTATCGCCTGCGGGACGGAGACCGCGACCAGGAAGCAGACCGAAATCAGTGACATGACGTACGTATTTCTACGGTACAATATACCTGAATTCCGGCTGGACGTCAAGGATAGGTCCCTTTGAGAAACAGCTGGCGAAGCGACGTACGGCAGCCCGGTCAGTTCGACTGCGCATCCGGTAGAAACTGGCCCTTGATGTTGCGGCGGATGATATACTGACGCATGCCCGGATCGGCTTCAAATCCATCGCCAGCAATGACATCCGTGTCCCCGGTCAATCTGACGGCGGCGTCCGTTTCGATACGGTTCTTCGCGTTTACCCAGGTCAGGGAATCAGTTTCCAGGGTGCCGCGTTCCGTGCTGTGGACCGTTACGCCGCCCCTGACGCGCAGGTCGTGGGTCTGCCCGTCGATCTCACCCTGCTCAGCTTCGAGTGTCGAGGCCAGGCTGCCGTCTTTTTCGTAAAACTCGACATGGACTCCCCCGTCCATGATGGTAACGTTTGTTTCCGAAAAATACAGACGGTGGCCGGCCTGGATCGTGGCTTCCTGCCGGCCGTGCCGGCTCAGGTAGATCGTCGTATTCCATGCCTCCTGATCCGGAAGGATATCCTGGTTGCCGCTCTCCACCACCTGCTGATCGACGGATCGACAGGCAGCCGAGCATACAACTGTAGCTATGAACAGGTACGACAGCCAGAAGCGGGCGTGCCTTTCTGCGTCGCGAAACTTCGGGTGAGGCCAAATCCGGGGAATAGGCAAAGTCGACATGCCTGAATATACCTTGCATTGCCTGGAGGTGCAAGATCAAGTTGCGGTCGAAGGCCTGTCAAGCCAGCCTGGACGCTTTCCAGCGGTCGTGCATCCATACCCATTGGGCCGGCGCCTTCCGGATGAACCGCTCCAGTTCCGCCGTATACGCGCTCGTCGTCATTTCCACGTCTTCCGGAGCCCGGCCGGCGGACCGAATCGGCGGGCGGACGGTTACGAGGTGCGTATCGTCCGCCAGGCGGTGAATGGCCATGGGAACGATTGGCGCACCGGCCCGGTCGGCCAAGACGGCGGGGCCGGTAGGTGTCCGGGCGGGCCTGCCGAAGAAAGGCACCGCAATACCGGCCCCCCGGGTGTCCTGGTCCACCAGGAGCCCGACGACGTGCCCCTTCCGCAGCGCGCGAAGAACGGCGGCGGCAGCCCTGTCGCGGCTGACGACGTTTAATCCGCCGCGCACCCGGTTTTTCAGCAGGAGGGCGTCCAGCCGGGGATCATAGAGGGGCGCGGCCACCACGGTGACGGTGAAGCCCTTGAGGGCCAGGAACGTCCCCATCAGTTCGAAGTTGCCCAGGTGGGCGCTTACGGCTACTACACCTCTCCCCTCGTCATAGGCTGATTCCAGGAAGGAAAGTCCTTCGGCCCGGACCAGGTCGTCCACATTCGCCGCCGTGACCCTGGGCAGACGGGCGGCATCGACAACGTTCCTTCCCAATTCCCGGAACACGGACCTGCCCAGTTGTCTGATCTGTCGGCGGGACTTTTTGTCGCCGTAGGCCAGCGTGAGATTGGAAAGGGCAAGGCGCCTGGAATGACGCGCAACGTGGTAGGCCAGCCCGCCCATCCACCCGCTGACAGACAACGCCGTCCGTCGCGGAAGCGCGTTCATCAGGCCGACGAACACGCGCGTACCGTGATAGACCGCAGTATTGCGCAGGCGTTTGATCAGGGAGGCCACGAGTGCACCTGAATGCGGCTCATGAAGCCGCGTGGGGCCGTACGGCCTCGTCGATCGCCATAAGGCTTTCCAGCAGGGGTTCCAGACGATCAAGCGGCAACATGCTCGCGGCATCGCAAAGCGCTTCGGAAACACGGGGGTGTGTTTCTATGAATACGGCGTCGCATCCCGCTGCCACGGCCGCCTTGGCGAGGGGCTCGATGAATTCGGGCGTTCCCCCGCTCGTGTCGCTGCTCGGGCGGCCGTACAGCCGGACCACGTGGGTGGCATCGAAAACCACGGGGTATCCTGTCCGGCGCATGATGGCCAGCGATCGCATATCGGCGACGAGGTCGTGATATCCAAAGGAGACGCCGCGTTCAGTCAGGAGTATCTGCCTGTTGCCTGTGCTTTCTATCTTGGACACCACCGCGGCCATATCCTCAGGCGAGAGAAACTGTCCCTTTTTCACGTTGACGGGCTTTCCGGTACGGGCGAGGGCCAGGGTCAGTTCCGTTTGCATGGACAGGTGCGCGGGAAGCTGCAGCATATCGAGGACCTCCGCGGCCGCGTCCACTTCCTCCACGCTGTGCACGTCCGAGAGCACCGGAACGCCCAGGTCCCGGACTTTATGGAGCACGCGCAGGCCCTCGTGCATCCCCGGGCCCGTGTAGTAGTCGACAGAAGAACGATTCGCCTTCGCGTAGGATGACTTGAATACGAGCGGGATCCCCAGCCGGCCGGATATCGCGACCAGGCGTTCGCCCGTTTCCATGACCACCGCTTCGCTTTCGATCACGCAGGGGCCCGCAATCAGTGCCAGCGGCCTACCTCCGCCGATGGCGACGTCTCCGACGGCGACCTCTTTCATGAATTCCCTTCCTCGGCGGCCAGCCTTCGCTGCGCCTTTTCCAGGTCCTCCGGCACATCGACTCCCAGCGGGGCGTAATCGGTCTCTTTCACCATAATGCGGTAACCATGTTCGAGCGCCCGCAGCTGTTCCAGCCGTTCCGCGCATTCCAGTGGCGTCGGCTCCAACGCGGCGAAGGCAAGCAGAAAAGCACGCCGGTATCCATAAAGCCCCACGGTATTGTAGTACCGGGTCCGGCGCAGGCAGTTCCCGTCGATGTTCTCGCCCGGCCAGGGCAACGGCGACCGGGAGAAATACAGCGCCCGTCCCTGCCGATCGAATACGACCTTCCCCATATGGGGGTTGAGCAGGTCTTCCGGACGGGTTATGCGGTGCGCGAGGGTCGACATGGGCACGTCGGGATCGTCGAGCAGGGCCTGCACCACGGTATCGATGGCCTCGGGCGTTATCAGCGGCTCGTCGCCCTGTATGTTGACGACGACGTCCGAATCCAGGTCCCGGACGGCCTCAGCCAGCCGGTCGGTACCGCTGGGATGATCACGGGACGTCATGATGGGCTCGCCGCCGAAACGGCGCACCACATCCGCGATCCTCTCATCGTCGGTCACGACGTAAAGGTCGGTCAGGCGACGGGCCCGCCTGGCGCGCTCAAACGTATGCTGGATCATCGGTTTGCCCAGCAGGGTTGCCAGCGCTTTGCCGGGGAATCGGGTCGAAGCGTAGCGGGCCGGAATGAGCCCCGTGATTTTCGTTTTACCGGATGCCATCTCGCGTTCAGATCACCTTGGGGACCGTGAAATGACCCCGGTCCGAAGAAGGCGCGTTGCGCAATGCTTCCTCCTGGGACAAAGACGGTCCGATTTCGTCACGGCGAAAGACGTTTTTCAGATTCAGCACGTGGGAAGTCGGTTCCACGCCGGAGGTGTCAAGCGTATTGAGCTTCTCCATATAGGCCAGGATGGCGTTCAGCTGCCCGACCAGTTGTTCCCGTTCGTCGTCCGAGAACTTGAGATGGGCGAGCGAGGCGACATGGTCCACATCTTCGATTGAAACCGTCATGGCATACCTCTTTCCAGGCACCTGCCCGCTGCCGGCACCTATTCAGATCATCTCCAACGCGGCGTACTTGACGATCACCTTCTTGGTCGTATCGGAAAACCTGATCGTCGCCCTCAGGTCGTCCCCGCTTCCCGCGACCTGGACGATGCGACCCTTTCCCCAGACGGGGTGTTTGACGTCCTGCCCCCGGGAGATCCGCACTCTGCCCATGGGCGTCTGCACGACCCGGGGGGACGTGATGTCGTCGTCGAACGGGGTATCGGAGGGCTTTTCATCCTGTTTCCATGAAGTCCGTGCGTAAGACGGGCTGGTACGCTCCCGGGCAGTCAACTCCTCGGGAATCTCATCGAGGAAACGGGACCGCAGGGAATTCATCGCTCCGCCGTACAACCGCTGTCCGCCGTTGTAAGTACGCCGCAAACTGGCGTGGATAAGGAATAACCTTTCCCGCGCGCGTGTGATCCCCACGTAGAACAGCCGCCGCTCTTCCTCCAGGTCTGCAAGACTATCCATGGAACGAGCGAGAGGGAACAGGCCGTCTTCCATGCCCGTGATAAAGACATTGGGAAACTCAAGCCCCTTTGCATTGTGCAGGGTCATCAGGGTGACGCAATCCACGGATTCGTCCCACCGGTCGATATCCGTCACAAGCGCCACTTCTTCCAGAAATACGTCCAACCCGACAACCCCCTGCCCTTCTTCCGGTCTTTCGGTCGCCTCTTCCAGCGCGGCCACAAGTTCATTCACGTTCTGCACCTTGGCCTCGGCCTCTACGTTCCTCGCGGCGTCCATCTCCAACTGCTGCAGGTAGCCCGTTTTTTCCAGCAGGCACCTCGCCGCCTCAGCTCCGGATATCTCCTCCAATCTCGATCGGGTTCGCAACAGGAACTCCCCGAGATCCACGGCGGTGCGAGCGGCTTTACCCGAAAGACCCGACTCGCCGGCGCGGTACAACGCCTCGACGTAGTCTATCCCACGCTCGATGGCAAGGTGCTCGATGCGGCCCACCCTGACGGCGCCAAGACCCCGGGCGGGCGTATTGACCATTCGGCGGAAACTGATGACATCCCTGCCGTTAACGAGGATCTTGAGGTAAGCCAGAACATCCTTGACTTCTTTCCGTTCGAAGAACCGGACGCCACCGACGATGACGTAGGGAAGGCCGGCCCGGCGTAATTCATCCTCCAGGGTGCGTGATTGCGCGTTGGTACGATAGAGCAGCGTGAAATCCCTCAGAGGCCGCGGGGTGCCGGCGCGCATTTCCTGAATCTTCCGCGTTATCCACCGGGCTTCGTCCCGGTCGTCGATCGTTTCGACAATGCCGATCTGCTCACCGGACGGATTGTCCGTCCACAACTCTTTGCCTTTCCGGCCCTTGTTGTGTTTGATGACCGCGTTTCCCGCCTTCAGGATGAGCTGAGTGGACCGGTAATTCTGTTCCAGGCGGATAACCCGCGCTTCGGGATAGTCTTTCTCAAATTCGAGGATGTTGCGTATGTCGGCGCCGCGCCAGGCGTAAATGGACTGGTCGTCATCGCCCACCACGCAGAGGTTCCGGTATTTCCGGGCCAGTCGGTTGATCCATTCGTACTGGGCGCGGTTGGTGTCCTGGTATTCGTCCACCAGGATGAACTGGAATCTCTCCTGGTAGCGGTTCAAGAGGTCCGGATGAGTTTCGAATCCTACGGCCAGCCGCATGATGAGATCGTCGAAATCCAGCGCGTTGCAATCTTCCAACGCCTTCTCGTAGGCCTCGTAAACCCGCGACACCACTTCCTTTTCGAAGAAATCCCCCTGCTGCGCCTTGTACTCGCGCGCCGAAACAAGTTGATCCTTGGCACCGCTGATATGACTGCGCACCGCCTTCGGGGCAAAGCGGTTTTCGGAGATCTCCAGTTCTTTCATCACGCGCCGGATCAGGGCGAGCCGGTCATCGTCGTCGTAGATCCCGAAATCGCGCCGAAATCCCAGGGTCTCGGCTTCGCGCCGTAAAATCCGCGCCGACAGGGAATGAAACGTGCCCACCCACTGGGGCACGTCGCCCCGGCCGAGCATGCGGTCGATCCGGTCCTTCATTTCCGCCGCCGCCTTATTCGTGAAAGTGACGGCCAATATGTGAAAGGGGTCTACGCCGAGTTGTTCAATGAGGTAGGCGATCCGGTGGGTCAGCACGCGTGTCTTGCCGCTCCCGGCGCCGGCAAGGACCAGCAGCGGGCCATCTGCATAGGACGCAGCTTTGACTTGGGCGGGATTCAATACCGCATCAAGGTTCATTCACCGTTCCCAAACGGCCGTGTGGGAGGACTGTGAATCCAGTATTCAGCCTGCTTCATCCATTTGGAAACTACGGCGAGCAGCGCGCTAACATAATACACGCCCGCGAGAGACTCTGTCAATAGAATCATGGTTCACGCGACAACCGTCCAGGGTCGTCCCAGTCAAAGATTCGTTGAATATCCAGTGTGTTCTATATATTATGGCGGATTGATTCCAACCCGTTCAACCGAAGCGAAAACACGGGGTCGCTGTTTATGCTGGACTGCCTGACGGATCGTGGAACCTTGCCCGATGACGTTGAAGCCTTTGAAAATGCCCTGGCTTGCACGCCAAAGAGCCTGCACGGACCGCTGGGGAAGCGATTCCGCGTCGATAAACCGATTTACGTGGTCAGGGCTCCCGCACGACTGGACTGCATGGGCGGTATCGCGGACTACAGCGGCTCGCTGGTTTGCGAGATGACCCTCGACCGGGCGGTTCTGATGGGCATCCAGGCCCGCGACGACCGACAGGTGGCCATACACAGTGCCGGCGTAGACGCGATGGGCATGTCACCGGACGTTACGCTGGCGCTGGAAGATCTGACGGCCGGCAGGGCTACCGGGGACTACGATACCTTGAAACTGCGTTTCTCCAGGACGCCGGAATCCGCCTGGGCGGCGTACGTAGCCGGGGCATTCAGTGTGCTGCAGGGGGAAGGATACATGGGTCGTTTCCCCCACGGAGCCACGATCGTGCTGGTGAGCAACATCCCGCTTCGGGTGGGCGTGTCTTCCTCGGCCGCGCTGGAAATCGCGGCCATATACGGACTGAGCCTGCTGTATGGGATCGAACTGGACGGCATGGACCTGGCCGTCCTGTCCCAGAAGGTGGAGAACCGTGTGGTCGGCGCGGCATGCGGCATCATGGACCAGGTCACCTGCGCCCTGGGTACCCGGGGCCGCCTGCTTTCCCTGCTTTGCCAGCCCCATACCGTACGGGAACAGATTCCGGTTCCGGAGGGGGTACATTTTATCGGGATAAACTCCGGCATCCGCCGCGAAATCAAAGGCTCAAGGTATACGAACAGCAGAATCGCCGCTTTCATGGGCCTGGCGATCATACAGGATCATTTGCGTTCGGGTAACGGAGCCGCGGCGAATTCCCACCTGGGCTACCTGTGCAATTTATCCACGACCGAATACGTGGAATCCTACCGGTCCCTGCTTCCACCGAGCATCTCGGGCCGGGCATTCGAACAGCGCTACGGGGGCACGCCCGATCCCGTGACGACCGTTGACCCCGAGGCGTTGTACAAAGTGCGCAGCCGGGTGGAACACCCGGTTTACGAACACCGCAGGGCGACGGAATTCACCGAGTGCATCCGTCTGGCGGGCGTTACGGAACAGGCCGGGTCTCTCGAGCAGGCTGGCAGGCTGATGTACGCGTCGGACTGGAGTTACACGCACCGGTGCGGGCTCGGTTCGACCGAAACGTCCTGGATCGTCAGAGAAACGAGGAAGCTGGGCTTGGAAGCAGGATTCTACGGAGCCAAGATCACGGGCGGCGGAGCGGGGGGGACGGTCGCCGTCGCGGGCAACGACCGTATGTTCGACCACCTGGGTCATCTGCTTAAGCGTTACGGTGAAGCGACCGGTATCGAGGCCGAACTCTTTACCGGAACTTCGCCTGGCACCCTTGAGTTCGGGCACCGCGTCTACCGTATAACCTGAGCATTCGCGGCGGGAGCGAAGGAGTCGAAAGGATTGAAACGCATACGAAAGGCGGTCATACCCCTGGCGGGCCAAGGCATCCGCATGATGCCGGCGACACGCGCGGTGCGCAAGGCGCTGTTCCCCATTGTGGACGTACGGGGACGCGCAAAAACTGTTTTGCAACTGATCATGGAAGAAGCGATTAACGCGGAAATCGAGGAAATCGGCCTGGTGATCGCGCCGGAAGACGAGGCACTGATTCGCGCCTACTTCTCGCGGTTGCCCGGCCCGTTAAAATCCGCGATCGGAAATCGAGCGGACTTGCTCGCCGCGGCCGAATTCCCCGGTGAACTCTCGGAGAAGCTGACCATTATTCCGCAGGATCGTCCCCGGGGGTTCGGCGATGCGATCCTCCGTGCGGGAGCCTGGATCGGAAACGATCCGGTCCTGGTCATGCTCGGCGATCACCTGTACCTCAGCGGGGAGGAACGGTGCTGCGCGCGTCAGTTGCTGGACGCCTTTGCGGAACTACAGGCACCGGTCTCAGGCGTGATCCGCAAGTCCGTCGACGCCATAAAACACTTCGGTACCGTTTCGGGCTGTCCCGTGCCGCGGTGGAACGGGCTTTATAAACTTGACGCCGTGGTGGAAAAACCCGAAACAGTCCTGGCACGAGACCGGCTACGGGTAGAGGGCATGCCGGCGGATACATACCTCTGCTGGTTTGGCCTGCACGCCATGACGCCGGATCTGATCTCCTGCCTGGCGCGAATGGCAAGAGACGGCGCCACCGACGAAGGCGAACTGCAGCTTACCGGAGCGCAGGCCATGCTGGCGTCTCAACGGGCGTACTTCGCCCTGGAAATAAACGGTGAGCACTTCGATACGGGTTCGCCGGACGGATACGTCGAGGCCGTGGCGGCTTTCGCCGATCCTGCTCGTCCCTGACAGAGCCCTGATCACCGGAGTTGATCCGGTACGGTAAGCCGGCTGCGAACGCCGGTTGGAAGTCACGAAACAGATTAACCCCGGCGGCATAGTACGCCGTTCACAATAGAAAGGGAATCTGATACCATGTCTGAACAGCAAGCCCCATCACGAGAAACCCTCGAATCCCTGCTCATTCCGAGTACGGCCACACTGACTTCCGTGCTCACTGAGTACGGTTTGTATAACACTTTCATGCAGGACGTCGCGCCACTTGCGCCCGGCACGCGCATGGCGGGACCTGCTTTCACGCTGCGGTACATACCCGGCCGTGAAGACATCACGCACGTACCCGTGGACAACCTGACGGACATGCAACGCATCGGTATCGAAAGCATCCGGCAAGGTGAAGTGCTCGTGATCGACGCGCGGGGAGACACCAGGGCCGGTGTCATGGGCGACATCCTTGCCACGAGAATCCTGCAGCGCGGCGCCGCGGGAGTGGTGAGCGACGGCGCGTTCCGGGATACTCCGGCCATCGTCGAAGCCGGGCTCGCCGCGTATGCAAGGTCCATGAACGCCCATAACAGCAAGAGCGTGCACTACCCGAGCGATATACAGCGCCCCATCGCCTGCGGCGGCATAGCCGTTTTCCCGGGAGACATCATCGTGGGCGATGCGGAGGGCATCGTAGTGGTACCGCGCCACCTGGCGGAAGTGGTAGCGGAAAAGGCCGAGGCGCAGGAGGAGCGCGAAGTCTTCATCCTGCAGAAGATCCAGCAGGGACACAGCATCATCGGCGTTTACCCGCCCGATGAAATGACCCTGGCCGAATACGAAGCCTGGAAGGCGAAAAAGGGCTGAACGCTCAACCGGTGGCCAGATCCGCTATGCGTTGCAAGGCCACCACCGCCAGCAGTCTCTCCTCGGCGTGCAGGGTCCTCGTCCGGCCTTCGGATTCCAGGTCCGACAGCACCCTGTACGCCAGTTCGATATCGTCCCGACCCGCCGCTGGTCCTCCAGCGGGTGCCGCATAATCGGCAGAACGATCCGGGCGTTTCGGGCCGGCCGCCCCTTCCGGACGCGCTTCCCCGACGACGTCCCGAGCGACCTCCACGAGCAGCTTCAGCATCTCCCCGGTCTGTTGCCGCTCGAAAGCATTCATGGCGCGGTCGACGGCGGCCGTGTACTGATTCCTGGTATCTCTTTCGACATACGACCAGCCGCCCAGCTGCCGGCGAACAGTCCGGAATATCCGCACCATCGCCCGATCCTGGTCCATCTCGCCGGCCTGAAGCAACCGGTACAGGAGATCCGGTGCACCGAGCAGATGCCCTGCCGACATGACCAGCACGCCCCGCTCGAGGCTGGTTTCGCTGGTCCGTATAAGAT
The DNA here is from genome assembly GCA_026706345.1 of Gemmatimonadota bacterium. Taxonomy (NCBI): domain Bacteria; kingdom Pseudomonadati; phylum Gemmatimonadota; species Gemmatimonadota bacterium. The sequence goes on from JAPOYX010000239.1 coordinate 44,391, forward strand.
CCTGAAGCCGGCCGAGGATCCCTGTACTTCCCATCCTGGCCAGCGTTTCCAGGGCGGACTGTACGATCGCTGGGTCCCGCTCATGTTCGAGCAGGGCTTCCAACGCCGTTTCCGCGCGCCGGTCTCCGATCCTATCCAGGGCGATAACTGCGCTTCTTCGGATTCCCGGGCGCTCATCGTGCAGCAGGGTCACCAGGATGTTGAGGCTAAGCGACGAAGGCACCGCGCCCAGGGCTTCCACGGCCTCTTCGGCGATGTCCGACGAGGGGTTGCCCACGCATTCGAGCAGCGGATTGACCGCCTCCTCCGCACCGATCCTGCTGAGGGACTGTACGGCCTCCCGCCGTACGTTACGATCGCTGTCATCGAGCAGCGCGATCAACTCGTCCACGGCCAGGTGGCTGCCGGTTTCACCCAGTTCACGGGCGGCTCGTGCCCGGACCGATGGATTGCCGGATTTCCCCATGCGCACGAGGTGCCAGAGGGTCGCGATGGGATTCCCCTTGCGCACGCGGTTGATCACGTCCCTGGAAGAAACCTGCGAATCGGAGACCAGACGGGCCAGCAGGCCCATGTAGGAGATTCGAAGCACTCCGTTGGCAAGGAACAGGTATTGCAGGCCCGCGAAGGTGTAGCCGAAAAACGATACGGCAGGGATGGAGGTACACAGGTCCGCGGCTATTCCTCCCAGTACGGCACCACACGCCGCGCACCCTCTCGAGACCGCGGAGTAGCATCCCAGGAAAGCGGATCGGTTGGCCGCCGGGGCCGTCTTGACGATGAGATTGAAGCGGGCGGTACTCCATCCCGCGCTCATGCTGCCGCCCCAGACCTGCACCAGCGGCACCATGATCCAGTAGTTTTCCAGGGTCACGAATCCCCATCCCAGCGGAAACAGGGCCAGTCCCGCGGCAGTAATCGACATGACCGGCTTGTAACCGTACTTGTCCGCCAGGTAACCCCAGAAGGGATTCATGATGACCGTGGCAATGGTCTGTATGGCCGAGAAAATCGCGATCTGGGCGTAGGAGACTTCAAGCGTCCGCAGCATGTAGACGGTAAAGAAAGGCGCGGCGATCTGGGCAATGAGGAGCCGGCCCGAAACCAGGAACATCAATCTGCGAAAGGGACCGTGACGGAAGGGGAGGCGAAGCAACTGGTTCGAAGGGATGTCCTCCCCCCGGCTTTTCTGTGGTTCGGGAATACGGGACCAGGCCCAGACCCCGAAGCCGGAGAAGACCACGGCCACGACGAATATGGAGCTGAAGCCTTCCTGTGAATCTCCAGCGGCGTACGTACTCAGGAAGAATCCCGCGCAGACCGACGTGATCAGACCGGCGGATGCCGTCAGGCTACGCTGCCGGGCGACGAAGCGGCCGCGTATCTCGTCGGGAACCAGGTCGGTCAGCCAGGACTGACGCGCCGGGGAAACCAGAGACATGGCTGCCTTCGAGAGGGCGATGAAGGCCATGAGCGCCAACAACTGGTACCCCTCGAAGAAGAGAAAGGGGATGAAGGCGATGGGCAGCCAGAGCGATGAACTGATGCCATTGGCGAACAGGCACAGCGTCTTGCGTCGGGGCAGGCGTTCGATCAGCAGCGGCGAGAAGGCTTGCAGCAACTGGCCGATGGAAATGGACGCGGAGATAAAACCGATCATGGCGCTGGATGCGCCGAGATGCAGCGCGTAACCCGTGGTGTAGACGCCCGTGGTAATCGCCGAATGAACCGACTCGAGCATACCGTTCACGTTCCACATGCGCATCCCGCGCGCCGTCTGCAGCCGTGTCAGTTTCTTATCTTCTTGCACGATCCCGTTTCCCTGGAATTAACCTATCCCGTATATACTGTCCGGCACGCGTGCGTGATTCTCTACACCTGCCCGGTTACTCCTGCCCGGCATCCCTATTCCTGGCCTGCTCGTTTCTCGCGTTCCCATTTCTCGCCAGCACCCAGCTGACCGCCGTGCCGACCCCCAGGTTCACGGCCAGCGCCATGGGACTGATCCACATGAAACTGACCGGGTCGTTCCCATCGGGCAACATGCCGAACAGCGGACCGGAAAAGGCGATCAGCGAGGCGGTGAGGATGCCGCACACGGCGCCTGCGACGACGCCTGCCGGGCGGGCGAACGGCACGAACAACGCGAAGAAGAAGAGGGCGAATATGGGTGTTGTCAGCAGGTTTGAGGTCTTGTTGGTCACCGCCGTGATGTTGCCGGGCACCAGTTCCATCAGCGAACTCGCGCCTACGGCTATGGCGCCTATGACGAACGCGAGCATTTTCGCCGTACGCGTCAGTTGTTTCTCGGTTGCCGGCGACCTCCTGAACCGGTCGATGAAATCAGTCGAAACCACCGCCGTGATCGCATTGACCCCCGAGTCCAGGCTCGACATGGCGGCCGCGAACATGGCGGCAACCACGAACCCGGACACGCCGGGCGGAAGGTAGTAGGCGATATAGTGTGGGAAAACATGGTGCGCCTGTCCGTCCAGGTCGGCGCCGGCGGGGAGCAGATCGGGTTGGGCCTGGAA
>JAPOYX010000240.1 GCA_026706345.1 Gemmatimonadota bacterium
ACAAAAAAGGTGTTCTCCGCGCCCCTCCGCGTCCTCCGCGGACAAAAAGGTGTTCCCCCGCCCTTCCCCACATCGGTTACGCAATTTGCCTTACGCGAACATTTGTGCCATACTTAACGTCTGGGCTCTCCCTGTCGGCAGCCCGCCGTAACCATCAGAGCCGCCCGGCCCGTTCACTTTGCCAGCCTGACCATCGAACAATTCGGCCACAGCGGAACCACCGACCCGCACACTCGCCCAATCCACTATCCACTATCCAATTCCCTGCCCTGCCGCCATGAACAAGAAAGACCTCCAAGCCCTCCGCGAAGCCGCCAAAGCCGGCGCCACCTGGAAAGACCTCGCCGCCATCATCGGCGTCACCGACCGCACCCTCCGCCGCTGGCGAGAAGAAGCCGAAGAAGAAGAAGAACACCCCGAGGGCTACTTCGACGGCGTGGAGGACGGGGAACGCCGCCCCGTGCCCGACGACGCTGCTGAGATCATCGCCGCGATCCACGCCGGCCGCGCCGAAGGCCGCCAGGAGCTCATCGAAACCATCCGCCAGCAGGCCGCCGAAAAAAACGACCTCCGCACCCTCCTTGCCCTCCTCAAACGCATGGACAACATGGACAAATAACCCCGCATCCCCCGAATTCCGCCCCAAAAAAACGCATTTGAGCGGACAAAGCGGACATATTTATGAAAAATTTCATAAAAAATCCGCCGCACCGGTCGGATCTGAGATCTGCAGGATCATCAGCCTGTCAATCCACAAACGGCCCCCCAGGGATCCCACTGACTCTCCCTTGTCTTTCGAGGAAAACGCAGGTACCCTATCCGCCAAGATTCAAAAGACTTCTATGGACTGGGCGCAAAGGACCGAACGGGCAACCATGACGAAACTGATTTTGGAGGATGAGACCTATGCTGTCACCGGGGCAGCCATCGAACTGCATCGTACGCTCGGGCCGGGCTTCCTCGAAAAAGTCTACCAGGAAGCCATGCAGATCGAACTGGCAGCCCGCGGCATTCCCTTCGAGGCCGAAAAACCACTCGACATCACCTACAAAGGCCAACGCCTCACCCAGAAATACTACGCCGACCTCACATGTTTCGGTCAGATCATCGTCGAGCTGAAGGCCCTAAATCAACTCTCCGGCCACGAAGACGCCCAACTCCTCAACTACCTCAAAGCCACCGGCCTCAGAGTCGGCCTCCTCTTCAACTTCGGCAGCCACGGCAAACTGGAACGCAAGCGCCTGGTCAGAGAGCATCCATAATCCCCGCCCCTCTGCGGACAAAAGGGTTTTCGAAGTTCTCCGCGCCCCTCCGCGTCCTCCGCGGACAAAAAGGTTTTGAAGTTCTCCGCGTCCCTCCGCGTCCTCCGTGGAAAAAGGTTTTGAAGTTCTCCGCGTCCCTCCGCGTCCTCCGCGGAAAAAGGTTTTGAAGTTCTCCGCGCCCCTCCGCGTCCTCCGCGGAAAAAGGGTTTTGAAGTTCTCCCCAGGGAACACTTCCCCTCGCGCCAACGTCTCAACTCAAAGACAACCCGACAACGCCATGACCGAACATGCCACCCTCCCCACTCCAACCCTCCACAACCACAACCGCCCTCCTCCTCGCCGTCCTCACCACCCTCCTGCACACCAACCCGTCCGCCGCCCAGCAGTCCTCTTCTTCGTCCACCCTCGCGGCCCCCGAGCTCACCGCCCAAGCCGCAGACAATACAATCGAGCTGACCTGGACGGAAGTCTCCGGCGCTGCACGTTACGAACTCTGGGTCTGGACCACCGCCGCAGACTGGGTACAGATCGGCGGCGACAACCTCACCGCCACCACCTTCACGCACGCCGACCTCGACCCCGGTACCGCCTACTACTACCAGATTCGCGCCGTGGCCGCCGGCGGTGTAACCGGCGAGTGGTCGCAGCGACTCTCCGTCACCGTTCCCGGTAACCTGCCCGCCCCCGTCCTGACCGCCCGCGCACTGCCCGGCGCCGTCGACCTCAGCTGGGAGCCCGTCACCGGCGCCGCCCGCTATGAACTCTGGACCTGGTGGGACGACGACACCGGCTGGCAACAGCTCGGCGGTGACAACCTCACCGCCACCACCCTCAGCCACACCGGCCTCACCGCCGCCGGCACCTACTACTATCAGATGCGCGCAGTCGATGCCGGCGGTGTCGCCGGCCCGTGGTCCCAGCAGGTCTTTGCCGCCTTCGAGCAACAGCAGCCGCCCAACGCAACGCCGACGCCGACAACAACAACAGAAATAGCGACTACGCCAACCCCGACCTCAACCGCAACTGAAACGCACAACGAACTGCCTGCGCCAACCCCTTCCGCTACGTCGACTGCCACACCCTCGCCCACTGCAACCCCAACCCCAACGCCTACAGCAACCTCCGCGGCGCCCGGTTTTCCCGCCCCTATCCTGACCGCCGTCGCCGCAGAAGGCACGATCGAGCTCAACTGGAACGCAGTCCCCGGCGCCGTTCGCTTTGAGCTCTGGTACTGGACCACCGCCGCCGGCTGGCAACAGCTCGACAACGGCGATCTGACCGCCGTCAGCTTTACCCATTCCGGTCTGTCTCCAGGCACGACCTACTACTACAGCGCCCGCGCCGTCAACGCCGCCGGTGATGCCACGCCCTGGTCCGAATATGCATCCGCCGCCCCCGTCCCGGACGGCAGCCCGTCACCCACCCCGTCACCGTCGCTCACACCAACGCCGACGCCCACGTCAACCCAGCCTGCTGGCGCCAGCGTGCAGGCGCCCCCGGCTTCGCTGAACGTCCATGCCTACTACCGCAAGTACCTCGACGCCGGCGGAATCCCAATCCTCTCCTCCAACGATGTGACCGACGAAGAGCTTTACCAGGCGCGCGACACCATTCTGGCCATGCTGTCGGACCGGCCCGACATCCTCGCCACCATGGCCGAATTCAAATTCCGCGTTCTCATCTACCCCGACAGATTCGAAAAGGGAGGACGCCTTGCCGACCTTCCTGAATTCAGTGGACTGGATGTCGCTCTGCGTGCTGTGGGGCTTGCCGGCGAAACGCCATACGGCTGGGTCTCAGGCTCGCCCGAGGTCGCCCGCCACTGCAACCACACCCTCATTCACGAATTCGCCCACCAGATCGAAGACGCCCTCAGACTGCAACCCGGCGGCGCCGACTTTATGTCCCGCCTCAACAGCACCTATCAGGCCGCCATGCTCACAGGACTCTGGCAGGACAGGTACGCCTCCACCAGCGCCGTCGAATACTGGGCCGAAACTGTCAGGGCCTGGCTCACGCCCAGCCAGTTCGCCGGCTGGCTGGGACCCGGCTATCAGATGCTCGAAGACTACGACCCCGTCGGCGCAGCCCTAGTCGCCGGCGTCCTCGGCACGCCCACCCCCCTGACCTTCTGCGAAATCCGCCGCTTCGACCTGCGCGGCACCGTAAACCTGCCAGACAGCCGGCCTTCCCAGTCCGATACCCATATCCTTCTGCTCAGCATCCGCTCCCCCGCAGGCGCCGGGAGGCTCCTGGGAGCCAGCACCGCCGTCAGCGGGCCCGACGGCACCTTCGCCTTCGAGCGTCTGCTCATCGAAAACCTCTTCCTGAACGCGCCGGGCGAAAAGCCGCACATCGTCATCGGCATCTACCGCCGCGACATCGTCGGCAACGCCGCCTGCCCCGCCGCCGCCTTCCTCGGAAACGACGGCAACCTGGTAAAGTCCACCGACCCCGCCCGGTGGAAAAAGCTCGAAGTGACCGGCAACCACATCACCGGCCTCTCCATCACCATTCCCCCCCAATTCGACTGGACGCCCCTCCACACCTGCATCTGAGATAAACACCCACAAACACGCCCATCCCCCGCCCTCCCCCATCCCCCGCCCTCCCCCATCCCCGCCCCAATACCCAGGCCTCGCTGACGCCCGTCTGCGAACAAAAAGCAGTTCTCCGCGCCCCTTCCCCAAAAAAAACCTGTTCCCCGCGTACGCGGCAGTACACTAAAAACTAGAAACTGACTACTAAAAACTGCTGTTCGTTCTCCGCGCCCCTCCGCGGACAAAAAAGCAGTTCTCCGTGCCCCTCCGTGTCCTCCGTGGAAAAGGTGTTCTCCCTATTCCACCCATGCATCCCAATTCATCCGCCTCCACCCTCTTACCCATCTCGGAATTGGTCACAATGAAGGCTACTGGGGTATAGTTATCTCCCATACGAACAATCAACAATAGCTCTGACAGCTGCCTGAACTGCTGTGAGCCCCCCTCCACTCCAATCTGACATCATCCCTTCCAGGGGTCCGTCCTTCTTCTCTCCATGGCCAAGGCACAACCATGACTCGAACTCCTCAGCGAACCTCTACGATCCTGCTGGCAACCCTCCTGGCCGTCGCCGCCATCTTGACCGGCGCCAGCGCCGCCCTCGCACAGCAATCCGCCCCCCTCCCTGCCCCCGAACTGACCACCCAGCCCGCCGACCGCGCCGTCGAGCTGACCTGGACCGAGGTCGCCGGCGCCGTACGCTACCAGCTCTGGTCCTGGTGGAACGAAGAGACCGGCTGGGTGCAGCTCGGCGGCGACGACCTGACCGGAACCTCCTTCACCCATTCCGACCTCGTCGCCGGCATCACCTACTTCTACCAAGTCCGCGCCATTGATGCTGACGACCAAAACGGCGAGTGGTCCGAGCGCGTCTCCACCGTGACGCCCTATGCCCTGGACGCGCCCGAACTGACCGCCCAGCCCGTAGCCGGCGCCGTCGAACTGACCTGGACGGAAGTGGACACCGCCGTCCGCTACCTGTTGTGGACCTGGTGGAACGAAGAGACCGGCTGGCAGCAGCTCGGCGGCGACGACCTGACCGCCACCAGCTTCACCCATTCCGAACTCTCCGCAGGCACGACCTACTACTACCAGATTGGTGCCGCCAACGCTGCTGACGAGCGTAGTGCCTGGTCGCAGCGGGTCTCCGCAACTGTCGTCGACGCACAACCGTTAACGCCAACGCCCACACCGACCCCAACGCCTACGCCGACCCCAACGCCAACCGCGGCCGCCGATACACTGCCCACCGCTACGCCGACAGCGCCTCCCGATACACTGCCGACCCCAACGCCAACGTTGACGCCCGGCACGTTGCTCACCGCTACTCCAACGCCGACCTCGGATACCGTTCCCACGACCACACTGACCGCAACACCCACGTCAACGCCGACCCCGGATACCCTGCCCACGACTACATCAACTGCAACTCCCACCTCAACTTCGACCCCTACGCCCACCTCGACGGCGGCCGCGCCCCTTACCGCGACGCCCACGCCAACTTCTACGGCCGTCCCCCTTCCGGCGCCAGCGCTCTCCGTAAAGCCGTCTGAGAACGTGATCGAGTTGAGCTGGGACGCCGTACCCGGCGCAGTCCGTTATGTGCTGTGGACGTGGACCGACTACGGCGGCCTCCAGAGGCTGGACGATGGCGCCCTCACCGCCACATCCTTTACACACCAGGGCGTGGAGGCAGGCACCACCTACCACTACACACTGCGCGCCGTGAACAACGCCGCCGACGTCAGCCCCTGGTCGCCCTGGGTTCCCGCCACCCTCCCCGGCCCGCTGACGCTGACCCCCGCCCAAATCTTCGCCAAAGTTTCGCCTGCCATCGCTTACGTGGAAGGCGAACTCGGCTCCGGTAGCGGCTTTCTCATCGAGGGCGGATATCTGGTCACTGCCGCCCATGTAGTCTGGCCGAATAATTTTGTGCGCGTCGTCTTCCCCGACGGAACGGAATTCGAGAAAGTAGCGGTCACGAAACTGGACCTGATTGCAGACCTTGCCGTGCTTGGCCCCCTCGATGTCTCCATCGAACCTGTAACAATGATCGACGGCGAAAACCTTCCCATCGGCACCCGCGTCCATCTCATCGGCTACCCCGGCGAGTATGAACTGTTCCCCCAACCCACCATCACCGGCGGAGTCATTTCGCGCCTTCGACAGTGGGATGCTGGTCCCCTCACCATGATTCAGACCGATTCTGCGATCGTTCCTGGACAGAGTGGCGGCGTCCTGGTATCCGATACCGGCGACGTGATCGGCATCAGCAACTTTGAAGTCTACGGTGAATTCGGACTCGTCATCTCTTCCACCGACATCATGCCCCGCATCCAGCAGCTCATCGCCGGCCAGGACCCCGGCGGCCACGGCTACCGCGTGCCGCCGCCGCCAGGCGGCGCTCTCCGTCACAGCCTGACTCTCGAAAACTACTGGCACGACCAGGCCTATATAATCTATGCACCGAGGGGCACTGAATTCGGGTTCAGCCTGTTCGGCACCAACGATAGCGCCGTCTCAATCTACGACTTCCTTGGTCGTACCGGAGAGACCTTTGATACCTTTGAAGTCACCGGCTTTGAGTATGGCGGCTATATCCTCGGCAGGCTGACGCCCCATTACCTCATCATAAGACAGAAGGCGACAACCCCCGGCAACTTTGTCGTCGCCGCCAACTACAATCTCGTTCCCGTAAACGATCCGGACGGGGGTCAAACGATCCAGGTGGGCCAGTCTATACATGGAAATATAGATTTCCCGACAGACGCTGACCACTTCTACCTCGACCTGCAGCTAGGTGAGACGGTCGAAATTCTCGCACAGTCGATCCTGGCCGACATGTTCCTCACACTTAGCGTCGCAGGAAGCCCAACCCTGACCGTCAGCAGGGACGGCAGTGCCGGCCTGCTCCTGCGTGATTCCCGCATGGTCTTCCGTGCCCCCATCACCGCCCGCTACTACCTGATCGTGGAAACCTCCGCGCCCGAAGCCCCCGGCGGCTACATACTCACCGTGAACTCCTACTCCCTCAACTGACCTCCCTCCCCTCCACCGCGGACAAGACAGCAGTTCTCCGCGCCCCTCTGTGTCCTCCGTGGAAAAAGGTGTAAAGCCGTTCTCCGCGTCCCTCCGCGTCCTCCGCGGACAAAGGAAGTCGTTCTCCGCGCCCCTCCGTGTCCTCCGTGGAAAAAGGTGTAAAGGTGTTCTCCGCGCCCCTCCGCGTCCTCCGCGGACAAAAGAAGCCGTTCTCCGTGCCCCTCCGTGTCCTCCGTGGAAAAAGGTGTTTTCCGCGTCCAATCTTGACTTGCCAACCGTTTTCCTCTACGATGAACACCTGACGAACGCGCAAGTCACGGCGGCCGGCCGCCACCGTCACCCAATACCCCGATACCAATACTGTGAGATGAAAAATGCAGGCGCTTGAAGAACTACAATCCCGCGCACAAGAAGAACTGGCCGCAGCCGGCACCGTCGAGGCCACCGAAGCCTGGTTCCGCGACTACCTCGGCCGCAACGGCGC
>JAPOYX010000241.1 GCA_026706345.1 Gemmatimonadota bacterium
GATCGTGCCGATGTTCACGTGGGGCTTGGTACGCTCGAATCTTTCCTTCGACATGCTGCATATCCTCCAGATAATGAACCGTTACGCGCCGCCGCGTATTTTCTCAAGAATCTCTTGTTTGATACTCTCGGGTACTTCCGCGTAATGCGAGAACTGCATGGTCGACACGGCCCGTCCCTGCGTAGCCGAACGCAACGCCGTCGCGTAGCCGAACATCTCGCTCAGGGGAACAGTGGCCGCCACGACCTGCGCGTCCGTCCGGGGAATGATCCCGCCGATGCGTCCGCGTCGCGCGTTCAGATCGCCGACCACGCTGCCCACGTATTCACTGGGAACAGCCACTTCCACGTCCATGACCGGTTCGAGCAATGCGGGATCGGCCTTGCGCATGCCGTCTTGGAAGGCCATGGAGGCCGCCACCTTGAAGGCTACCTCGGACGAATCGACTTCGTGGTAGGAACCGTCGTACAGGGTGACCTTCACCCCCTGCACCGTGTATCCGGCGAGCACGCCGTTATGTGCGGCTTCCCGCACGCCGGCCTCGACGGAAGAGATGAATTCCCGCGGGATGACTCCCCCGACGATGCCGTTCACGAATTCGACGCCATCCCTGTCCTCCCCGTCCTCCGCGGGCTCCATCTCGAGCCATACGTGACCGAACTGACCGCGTCCGCCCGACTGCCGTACGAAACGCCCTTCGCTCTTCACGGCCGTGCCGATGGTTTCCCGGTAGGCGACCTGGGGACGCCCCACGTTCGCTTCCACGCGGAATTCTCTCAGCATGCGGTCTACCAGGATCTCGAGGTGCAGTTCACCCATGCCGGATATGATCAGTTGGCTGGTCTCTTCATCGGTATGTACGCGGAAAGTGGGATCTTCTTCGGAGAGCTTCTGGAGGGACTGGCTGAGCTTTTCTTCGTCCGCCCGGGTCTTGGGCTCGACCGCGACGGACATCACGGGCTTGGGAAACTCCATCGCTTCGAGGGCGATGGGCCACTCGGGATCGCAAAGCGTATCGCCCGTCGCCACATCCTTTACCCCCACGAGCGCCACGATGTCGCCCGCTTCGGCCGCCTTGAGCTGTTCCCGCTTGTTGGCGTGCATCTGCAGGATCCGGCTGATCCGTTCGCGACGGCCGGTCCGGGTGTTCAGCACGTAACAGCCGGCAGGCAGCGTGCCGGAATAGATCCGGTAGAAGGCCAGCTTGCCGACGTGGGGATCGGTCATGATCTTGAAGGCTACTCCGGACAGCGGCGCGTCGGGCAGGCTCTCCCGTGTTTCCTGTTCGCCGGTCAACGTGTTCTTGCCCGAGACGGGCGGTACGTCCTGGGGCGACGGCAGGTAGTCGACGATCGCGTCGAGCAATGCCTGGACGCCCTTGTTGCGGAAGGAAGATCCCACCAGGACCGGGATCAGGCTGACCGACAGCGTGGCACGGCGAATGGCGCCATGCAATTCGGAAACCGTCGGTTCCTCGCCGGCCAGGTAGGTTTCCATCAGTTCCTCGTCCACTTCGGCGAGACCCTCTATCAGCTTGCTTCGGTGCTCCGCGGCATAATCGGCCAAGTCCTTCGGAATGTCGTGCTCGTCGAAGGTGGCGCCCATGTTGTCTTCATGGTAGCTGCGCGCCTTCATGGCAACCAGGTCGATGGATCCGGTAAACAGGTCGCCGGTTCCGATGGGCAGCTGGATCGGCAGGGCGTTGGCCCCGAGCCGTTCGTGCATCATGGAGACGACCTGGTGGAAGTCCGCCCCGACGCGGTCGATCTTGTTCACGTAGGCCAGGCGGGGCACGCCGTACTTGTCGGCCTGCCGCCACACGGTCTCGGACTGCGGCTCGACGCCGCCCACGGCACAAAAAATCGCCACGGAGCCGTCAAGCACGCGCAGCGATCGTTCCACCTCGACCGTGAAGTCGACGTGACCGGGCGTATCGATGATATTGATCCGATGGTCGCGCCAGAAGGACGTCGTGGCCGCGGACGTGATCGTAATGCCCCGCTCGCGCTCCTGCTCCATCCAGTCCATGGTCGCGGCGCCGTCGTGGACCTCGCCCATTCTCCGCACGCGTCCCGTATAATAGAGGATGCGTTCGGTGGTGGTCGTCTTGCCCGCGTCGATATGGGCCATGATCCCGATGTTCCTGGTCTTCTCCAGGTTCGATTCGGAAGCGTGCTTTCGGGTTGCTTCGGACATTTTCTCTTTCGGTTTGATCGTTGCTTCAGTCACTGCGTCATCTACCTCATAAAGTACGGATCATCGCGAGGGATGATCCGTTTTTACTGTTTCGACGTGATATCGATACGCCTTTACCACCTGTAATGGGCAAAGGCCCGGTTCGCTTCCGCCATTCGGTAGGTCTCTTCCTTGCGGCGGACGGCGGCGCCCTCCCCTTTGGCGGCGGCGGTAAACTCGCCCGCCAGGCACTCGTACATGCTTTTCTCGGAACGGGCCCGGGCGGCTTCGATGATCCAGCGTATCGCCATGGCCCGCTGCTGGTCGTCCCTCACCTCCACGGGAACCTGGTAGGTCGAGCCACCCACCCGGCGGGATTTGACATGAACGACGGGACCCACGCTCTCGATCGCCGTCTCGAACACGGGCAGCGGTTCCTGGCCGGTCCGTTCTTCGATCAGGTCGAGCGCCTGGTAGAACACGCGTTCCGCGACGCTCTTCTTCCCCTTGCGCATCAGTCCGTTGATGAACTTGGATACCAGTACGCTGTTGAATTTCCAATCCGGTTCCGGTTCCCGTCTTACGACTTCTTTCCTTCTTGCCATCTCGTTCTCCAGCCGTCCCGCGCAGGTGATCTTCGGCCTACTTGGGTTTCTTGGTTCCGTATTTCGACCGTCCGTTACGCCGGTCGGGCACTCCGCTGGCGTCCAGCGCACCGCGGATGATGTGGTACCGCACGCCAGGCAGATCCTTCACCCGGCCGCCCCGGACCAGGACGATGTTATGCTCCTGCAGGTTATGACTTTCGCCCGGGATATAGCAGGTAGCCTCGATGCCGTTCATCAGGCGGACGCGAGCGATTTTCCTCAACGCCGAATTCGGCTTCTTGGGCGTTTGCGTTTTCACCTGCAGGCAGTTGCCCCGTTTCTGGGGGCTGCCCCGCAACGCGGGTGATTTCGTCTTTCGCTGCGCCTTCTTCCGACCGTGGCGAATAAGTTGATTTATCGTGGGCATTCCCGCCTGACCTTCCCTGTTGCGCGGTTTCGACTCAGTCCATACAGTGTGGGTTTTCGGGGGTCCGTACAAATCGGATTTTCCCAAAAGCCACAGGTGGAAAAATTTACATAGATCCGTGGACGATGTCAAGCGTTTTTGTCAGAAAAACGAACGCCGCCATATTTGACTCCGGCGGCGTCCGCTCATCCGCTTCGTCTGGCCCTTCTCAGACCGTTTCCACCGGCGGTGGCTCGGCCTCGGCCACGTTCGGTACGGTCTCGGAGGTCTTGGCCTCCGCGTCGCCGTTCACCGATTCCGCGTCGAAAAGGGGCTCCACCTCTATCGACGGCGGCTGGATCTCGTTGCCCTCTTCGTCTACAAGCCGCATCTGGCTGTACCTGTCGAGCCCGGTACCCGCCGGAATCAGGTGACCCATGATGACGTTTTCCTTCAGACCGAGAAGCGCGTCCGTCTTGCCTTCTATGGCCGCTTGAGTCAGCACGCGGGTCGTTTCCTGGAAAGCCGCGGCGGAGACGAAGCTTTCCGTACTGAGCGCCGCCTTGGCAATGCCCTGCAGCAGCGGCTGGTTCGTCGCCGGGTCGCCGCCTTCTCGCAGCACGCGGTCGTTCTCCGAATGGAAACGGCTGCGGTCCACGTCCTCGCCCTTGAGGAACTCCGTGTCGCCGGGGTCGTCCACTTTGACTTTCTGGAGCATCTGGCGCACGATGACTTCCACATGCTTGTCGTTGATGCTCACGCCCTGCATGCGGTACACTTCCTGTATCTGGTTGACCAGATATTCCTGCACGGCGTTGACGCCCTGGATCTCCAGAATGTCATGGGGATCGATCGACCCTTCCGACAGGGGCTCTCCCGCCTGTACCCGGTCGCCGTCCCGCACGCTGAGATGCCGTCCCTGCGGGATCAGGTATTCCTGCTCCGATCCGTCGTCGGCGCGCACGAGGAGGCGATGGGCGCGCCGGACGATGCCGGCGACCTTTACGACACCGTCCACCTTCGCCACCGTGGCGGGATCGCGGGGCTTTCGCGCCTCGAAAAGTTCGGCGACGCGCGGCAGGCCGCCAGTGATGTCCCGGGTCCTGCCGATGGAGCGCGGTATGCGCGCGAGGACCGTACCGGGCTGCACGTAGGTGCGTTCGGTATTGTTCTGGTCCGTGAACTCGGTGACGAGCAGATGGGCGCCGGTGGGCAGGTTGTATTCGTCTTTCTTCTTGCCCTTGGCGTCCGCGATGTAGATGCGCGGATGGAGCGCCCTCGATCCGCGGTTTTCCGTGATCACCTTCTGACGCATGCCCGTGGTGTCGTCCAGCTGCTCGCGCAACGTCTCTCCGGCCACCACGTCTTCGAGTTGCACGTGGCCGGCCTGAACGGCGATGATCGGGATATTATAGGGATTCCACTCGAAGAGGGCCTGGTTTTCCTCGACGGTTTCTTCATCCTCCGTGAGCATGACGGCGCCGTAGGGGATGAAGAAATGGGCCCGGCGGTTGCCGTCGGTGTCCAGGATGGTGATTTCGCCGGCCCGGCCGATGACGACCGGGAGGCCGTTCTCCTGGGTGACGGTTTCAACCGCGGAGAAGACGGCCTTGCCCGCCTGCTTCGTGGTGATCTTGTTCTGCGTGGCGTCGCGGCTCGCGATCCCGCCGATGTGGAAGGTGCGGAGCGTCAGCTGCGTCCCCGGTTCGCCGATGCTTTGCGCCGCCATGACGCCTACGGCCTCGCCCATTTCCACCATGGAGCCCGTGGCGAGGTTCCGGCCGTAGCACCGGGCGCACACGCCGCGCTTGGTCTCGCACGTCAGCACGGACCGGATGTGCACGGTTTCGCTCATCTCCGCATCCGGGTCGGAAGCGTACTGCACGCCGCCGCGTTGTTCGATGAGGTCGGCGACTTCCTCGTTGATCTCCTCGCCGGCGGCCGTCAGCAGTTCCCGCGTGATGGGATCGTAGATGTCATCCAGCACTACCCGGCCCAGTACCCGGTCGCCCAGCGGTTCCATGACGTTCTCGCCCTCTTTGAGGGCGCCGATCTCGATGCCGCGAATCGTGCCGCAGTCCACCTCGTTGATGATCACGTTCTGCGCCACGTCCACCAGCCGCCGGGTAAGGTATCCGGCGTCCGCGGTCTTGAGGGCCGTGTCGGCCAGACCCTTGCGGCCGCCGTGACTGGACGTGAAGTACTCGAGCACCGTCAGCCCTTCCTTCAGGTTGGACAGGATGGGTGTCTCGATGTATTCGCCGATCTGGCCGACGACTTTCCGCTGGGGCTTGGCCATAAGGCCGCGCATGCCGCACAGCTGTCCCACCTGGTCCAGTTTGCTCCTGGCGCCGGAGGCCATCATCATGTAGAAAGGATTGAAGCCGTCGTCCGATTCCTCCAGCGTCGTTTCGACGACTTCGTTCAGCTTGGTCCGGGTGTGCTGCCACACGTCGATCACCTTGTTGTAGCGCTCGCCCTCGGTGATGGCGTGTCCCTCGTACTGTTCCTGGATGGACTGCACCTCGGCTTCCGCGTCTTGGATCATCTGCGCCTTCTCGTCGGGGATGACCACGTCGTCGATGCCCGAGGTCAGGCCCGAAAGGGTCGCGTAGTGGAAGCCCAGCCGCTTGACTTCGTCGAGGAGCACGCAGGTGCGGTAATTCCCCAGTTGCCGGTATACGTCGGCCACCATATCCCGGATGGCCTTGCTGTCGAACACTTCGTTCTGGAAGCCGATTTCCGGCGGCAGGATCTGGTTGAAGATGACCCGGCCGACGGTCGTTTCGATCATTTTCCCTTCGTGGCGCAGCTTGATGACGGCATGGAGATCCACGAGGTCGTTGTCGAAGGCGAGCATGACCTCGGACACGCCCGAGAAGACCTTGCCTTCGCCCCGGCAGCCCGTGAGTTCCTTGGTCAGGTAGTAGCATCCGAGCACGATGTCTTTGCTCGGCGCGCAAATCGGCTGTCCGTTCTTCGGATCGAGGATGTTGTTGGAGGACAGCATCAGCACCCGGGCTTCGATCTGGGCTTCGAAGGACATGGGGACGTGCACCGGCATCTGGTCGCCGTCGAAGTCCGCGTTGAAGGCTTCGCATACGAGGGGATGGATGCGGATGGCCTTGCCTTCCACGAGCACCGGCATGAAAGCCTGGATACCCAGCCGGTGCAGCGTGGGCGCCCGGTTCAGCAGGACCGGGTGGTCCTTGATGATTTCTTCGAGGATGTCCCAGACTTCGGGCTCCTCGCGTTCCACGATCTTCTTTGCGCTCTTGACCGTCTGCACGAAGCCCTTGTCTTCCAGCCGCTGTATGATAAACGGCTTGAAGAGTTCCAGGGCGATGTTCTTGGGCAGCCCGCACTGGTGGATCTTCAACTCGGGTTCCACCACGATCACGGACCGGCCGGAGTAGTCCACCCGCTTGCCGAGCAGGTTCTGGCGGAACCGGCCCTGCTTGCCCTTGAGCAGGTCGGAAAGGGACTTGAGAGAGCGGTTTCCGTCGCCGCGCACGGCCCGGGACCGCCTGCCGTTGTCGAGCAGCGCGTCCACCGCCTCCTGCAACATCCGCTTCTCGTTGCGGAGTATGACGTCGGGCGCGCGGATCTCCAGCAGTTTCTTGAGCCGGTTGTTCCGATTGATGACGCGCCGGTACAGGTCGTTGAGGTCTGAAGTGGCGAACCTCCCGCCTTCCAGGGGCACGAGCGGCCGCAGGTCGGGCGGGATGACCGGCAGCACTTCCATGATCATCCACTCGGGCCGGTTTCCGTCGGAGTCGGGTCCGTTGGAATTCCGGAAGGCCTCGACCACCTTCAGCCGCTTCAGCGCGTCGTTTTTACGCTGCACCGACGTTTCCATCCGCACCCGGGTCCGCAGCTCGACGGACAGCTCTTCGATATCGATCTCGGAAAGCAGGCGGCGGAGGGCGCCGGCGCCCATGTCCGCCTCGAACTCGTGCCCCGCCTCCTCGAGATCCATGAAGGTATCCTGGTCGATGATCTCGCCCTTCTGGTATTCGGTGTCTCCCGGGTCCAGCATGACGTAGGACTCGTAGTAGATCACCCTTTCCAGGTTCCGGATGGAAAGATCCAGCAGGTTGCCGATCCGGCTGGGCGGCGATTTGAAATACCAGATATGGCATACCGGAACGGCCAGCTCGATGTGTCCGAGCCGTTCCCGCCGTACCTTCGCCTGGGTGACTTCCACGCCGCAACGGTCGCATATGACGCCGCGGTACCGGATGCGCTTGTATTTTCCGCAGTTGCACTCCCAATCCTTCACAGGACCGAAGATGCGTTCGCAGAACAGGCCGTCGCGTTCCGGTTTGAACGTCCGGTAGTTTATGGTTTCCGGCTTCGTCACTTCCCCGTAGGACCATCTGCGGATCGTTTCGGGGGAGGCCAGTTGTATCCGAATCGTGGCGCGGTTCTTGGGCTGCTTTTGCATTAGATCGACCACTGGTGACACCTCCTGATCGTTATCTTCTCTGCAAGCCTCTGGTCGGCATGTCGGCGTCCGGAGTCCGATCGGGGACTCCGCGGGTGAGGTGTTAACCGTTTCATTCCTCGAGCTGGACGTCCAGGGCCAGGCTCTGGAGCTCCTTGACGAGGACGTTAAAGGACTCCGGTATCCCCGGTTCCGGCGGATTGTCGCCCTTGACGATGGCCTCGTACAGCCGGGAACGGCCGTTGACGTCGTCCGATTTCACGGTCAGCATTTCCTGTAGGGTGTACGAAGCGCCGTAGGCCTGCAGGGCCCAGACCTCCATTTCGCCGAAACGCTGGCCGCCGAACTGGGCCTTGCCTCCGAGCGGCTGTTGCGTAACCAGGGAGTAGGGCCCGATCGACCGCGCGTGGATCTTGTCCTCGACCAGGTGGTTCAGTTTCATGACGTACATGAATCCGACCGTGACGTCCTTGTCGAAGGGCAGGCCCGTCTTGCCGTCGTAGAGCGTACTCTTTCCGGATTCGGGCAGGCCCGCGTTGACCAGCGCCTGTTTGATTTCAGCAATGGACGCCCCGTCAAACACCGGTGTCGCGATGTAGGTGTTTGTTTCTTTCGCGACCCATCCGATGTGGATCTCCATGATCTGGCCGAGGTTCATGCGGCCCGGCACGCCGAGAGGATTCAGGATGATGTCTATGGGACGTCCGTCCGGCAGGTAGGGTATGTCCTCTTCCGGAACGATTTTCGCCACGACGCCCTTGTTCCCGTGCCGGCCGGCCATCTTGTCGCCCACCGACAGTTTTCGCTTTTTCGCCACGTACACCTTGACGAGTTGAATCACACCGGGGGCAAGTTCGTCTCCGCGCCGTATCTTCTCCTGCTCGCGTTCCAGCTGGTTTTCGATTTCCCGGATATTCTTGGACGAAGCGTGGATCACCTTCCGGACCTGATCGTTCACGCCCGCGTTGACCACCCACCGCTCGCTCTGGATGACCCGGTCGAAATCGAGTTCCGCCAGCCGGGTGTCCGTGTACTTCCGCTTGGCCGGGACCACGACCTCCTCGGTCTCTCCGTCCCGGAGTTCGACGCACACCTTGCCCTTGAGCAGCTCCTTCAGCTTTTCGTTGCGCGTCTCCTTGACCTGGTCTATCCGCTGCTGGTAATCGCGTTCGAGTTCGCGCAGGGTTTCCCTTTCCTTCTCCCGGGCGACGCTGTCGCTGTCCTTGCGGCTGTACAGGCGGGTGTCGATGACGATACCCTGCATGCCCGGAGGCGCTTTCAGGGAAGCATCCCGCACATCGCCGGCCTTCTCGCCGAAGATCGCGCGCAACAGGCGCTCCTCCGGCGACAGCTCCCGCTCGCCCTTGGGGGTCACCTTGCCCACGAGGATGTCGCCGGGCCCCACTTCGGTGCCGATGCGAATAATCCCGGACTCGTCCAGGTTGCGGACGGCCTCCTCGCTCACGTTGGGGATCTCGCGGGTGAATTCCTCGGTGCCCACTTTCGTTTCACGCGCCGGAAGTTCGAACTCGGTGATGTGGATGGAAGAAAAGATGTCCTGCTTGACCAGCCGTTCGCTGACGACGATGGCGTCTTCGAAATTGTACCCTTCCCAGGACATGAAAGCGGTCAGCACGTTGCGGCCCAGGGCGAGCTCGCCCTGGTTCGTGGCGGGCCCGTCGGCGAGGACCTGCCCCGCTTCCACGCGCTCGCCCGTCCGGACGACCGGCTTCTGGTTGATGCAGGTTTCCTGGTTGGATTTCTTGAACTTGGTAAGCGGATACACGTCGGGCGGCGTGTCGAAGAGATCGGAATCATCGGTGTCGTCAGGCGTCACCGTAATCATGTCGGCCGAGACCTGCGTGACCGTACCGCTCTGCCTGGCGACCACCACCGCACCGGAATCCACGGCTACTTTCCGTTCCATGCCCGTGCCTACCAGGGGTCCCTCGGTCCGCAGGAGGGGCACGGCCTGCCGCTGCATGTTGGATCCCATGAGGGCCCGGTTGGCGTCGTCGTGTTCCAGGAAGGGGATCAGGGCCGCGGACACGCCCAGGATCTGCTTGGGCGAAACATCCATGTAGTCGACCTCGCCGGGGTCGACCAGCTTGATGTCTCCCTTGTTCCGCGTGGGTATGCGGCCGACGAGGCGTCCTTCGTCGTCCAGCGAGATGGCGGCCTGGGCGATCATGAAGTCCTCTTCCTGGTCGGCCGACAGGTAGTCGATCTGTTCGGTGATCTGGCCGTCTTCGACCCTGCGGTAGGGCGTTTCGATGAAACCGAACCGGTTGATCCTGCCGTAGGTGCCCATGTAGGCGATCAGGCCGATGTTCGGACCTTCCGGCGTCTCGATGGGACAGATGCGGCCGTAGTGCGTATGGTGGACGTCGCGGACCTCGAAGCTGGCGTGCGACCGGTCCAGTCCGCCGGGACCCAGCGAGCTCAGCCTCCGCTTGTGGGTCAGTTCGGCCAGGGGATTGGTCTGCTCCATGAACTGCGAAAGCTGGCTGCTGCCGAAGAACGCGGCGATGACGGAAGATACCGTCCGGGCGTTCACCAGGTCCTGGGGCGTGATGGAATCGGCGTCGTGGAGGCTGATCCGGTCCCGTATGGTCCTCGCCATGCGGGTCAGCCCGGTGTTGAACTGCTGGGCGAGCAGTTCGCCCACGGAACGCGTGCGGCGGTTGCCCAGGTGATCGATGTCGTCGGTGACGCCTTCGCCGCGGCGCAGCTTCAGAAGATAGTCGATGATGGCGATGAAGTCTTCCGCCGTCAGGATGGTCGTGTCGATGGGCACGTCCACGTTCAGGCGCTTGTTGATGCGGTGGCGTCCCACGGCCGCCAGGTTGTACCGCTTCGGGTTGAAG
Organism: Gemmatimonadota bacterium; assembly: GCA_026706345.1. NCBI lineage: Bacteria > Pseudomonadati > Gemmatimonadota > Gemmatimonadota bacterium. The sequence goes on from JAPOYX010000241.1 coordinate 10,483, forward strand.
AACATGCGGTCCATCAGCGCCTGGGCCGTTTCGAGATTGGGCGGGTCGCCGGGCCGCAACAGGCTGTACATCTTGGACAGCGCTTCTTCCGAAGTCGTGGTCGCGTCTTTCTTGAACGTGTTCGCCAGGACGTCCGGCTCACGGGTCGGATCCATCCGGACGACCTTGATCTTGCGGGCGTGGCCGTTTCCTTCGGACAGCGTTTCGGCCAGCGCTTCCGTCAGCGGTTCTCCGCTCTCCGCGACGACCTCCCCGGTTTTCTTGTCGACGACCGGTTCGCC